>JAZLIU010000055.1:0-2135 GCA_045617565.1 Oscillospiraceae bacterium | reverse complement strand
AGACCGGCACGCCCCCGCGCATCAACGCCAGAAGCGTCGATTTCAGTAAGATGGAACGGCAGGACGGCGACGAAACGCCGATCCCGTTCTCGTTCTCCACGACGGACGCGCCCCGCAATCAGGCGGTGTGCTATCTCACCTACACCACCGAGGAGACGCACCGCATCATCCGCGAAAATTTAGATCGCAGCCCGATCTATTCCGGCGTGATCGAGGGCGTCGGGCCGCGCTACTGCCCCAGCATCGAAACGAAGATCGTCCGCTTCCCCGATAAGGAGCGCCATCAGCTCTTCATCGAGCCGATGGGCCTCGACACGGACGAATTATACATTCAGGGCTTTTCGTCCTCCATGCCGGAGGAGGTGCAGCTTGCGATGCTGCACTCCGTCCCGGGACTGGAGAGAGCGGAGATGATGCGCCCCGCCTACGCCATCGAGTACGACTGCATCGACCCCACCGCGCTCTATCCGACGCTCGAGGTCAAGGCGATTTCCGGACTCTACGGCGCGGGGCAGTTCAACGGCTCGTCGGGGTACGAGGAGGCGGCGGTGCAGGGCTTCGTCGCGGGTGTGAACGCATCCCTCAAATTAAAGGGCGAGCCGCCGCTCATCTTGGGGCGCGAGCAGTCCTACATCGGCACGCTGATCGACGACCTTGTGACCAAGGGCACGAACGAGCCGTACCGCATGATGACCTCGCGCAGCGAATACCGACTGCTGCTGCGGCAGGACAATGCCGACGAGCGCCTGAGTGAGATCGGGCATCGCATCGGACTGGTGAGCGACGAGCAGCTTGCGCGGGTGAAGGAGAAATACGCCGCCGTCAACGCGGAGATCAAGCGGTTGGAGCATACGGGCGTTCCCGCGTCGGACAAGCTCAATGAGCTTTTACGCTCGCGCGGTACGGCGGAGGTACACGACGGCAGTCCGCTTCTCGCGCTCTTGCGCCGTCCGCAGCTCACCTATGACGATCTGCGCGCGTTCGACGAAACCTGCGCGTCGTTTCCGAAGGCGCTTGCCGAGAGCGTGGAGATCGCGGTCAAATACGAGGGCTATATTCGCCGCCAGAAGGCGGAGGTCGCGGAGTTTTCGCGCCTTGAAAAAAAACTGCTGCCGGACGGTATTGACTACAACAATATCGATGGGCTGCGGCTCGAGGCGCGGGAAAAGCTCAGCGCCATCCGTCCGCAGAATTTGGGGCAGGCGGGGCGCATTTCGGGCGTCAGCCCCGCCGACCTCGCCGCGCTGATGATCTATCTGGAAAGAGGGAAAACCGATGGAATATAAGGAGATTTTGCGCTGCATCGAAAAAGCCGAACGCGAAGCGGCGCAGCTCATTATGGAAGCGCACGGCGTGATGGCAGAGCAGAAATCCTCCCGCCGCGACGTGGTGACGGAGTACGACAGGAAAGTGCAGGAGCTGCTCACCGCGCGCCTGAGCGCCGCACTTCCCCACGCGCGCTTTTTCAGCGAGGAGCAGGAGCAGCACGACGATATCAACGCGAGCGAGCTATTTGTCATCGACCCCATCGACGGGACGATGAATTTTGTGCGCGGACTGCACCATAGCTGCATTTCCGTCGCCTACGCCGAGTACGGCGAGGCCAAGGCGGCGGCGATCTACAACCCTTATGTGGACGAGCTGTTCACCGCGACGCGCGGCGGCGGGGCGTTTTTGAACGGCAAACCCATCCGCGTGGACGATTCGCCGCTGGACGAAACGCTCGTCTGCTTCGGTACAACGCCGTATAATGTCAGTCTTGCGCCGCGCTGCTTCACTCTGGCGCAGAAAATGATGGAGACCGCGCTCGATCTGCGGCGCGAGGGCAGCGCCGCGCTCGACCTGTGTACCGTCGCGACAGGACGCGCGGGACTGTACTTTGAGCTGGCGCTCTCCCCGTGGGACTACGCGGCGGGCATGCTGATTGCCCGCGAGGCGGGCGGCGTGTGCCGCACGCTGGAAAATGAGGAGCTGAAACTCATCGCGGGGCGTCCGTCCGTCGTCGCCGGCGGAAAAGCCGCCGTGGAGGAGTTTTTCCGCATCACGCAGGATGTCCGCTGACAGATAAAAAAATCCCTGACCGTTCGGTCAGGGATTTTACGTTTTATTCTGCTTTTTTGCGGATCAGGATGAAC
>JAZLIU010000054.1:0-2717 GCA_045617565.1 Oscillospiraceae bacterium | reverse complement strand
ATCACATATTGAAACAGAAAAACAGAGCAGGGATGTTATCCCTGCTCCGTTCGGCGGTTCGCCATAGGGAGAAATCCCTGTGGTCTGTGGTGAACCGCCGTTCTTTGTGTTTTCTCCTACAGCATGTTCAGCACGAGCGTGAGAACGATGAACGCGGCGCCGACCCACTTGGTGGCGCGGGCGAGCTTGGCATCCATGGACTTGGCCTTGTTCTTGGACAGGAAGGAATCCGCCATGCCGCCGATGGCGCCGGACAGACCCGCGGACTTGCCGGACTGAAACAGCACGATGCCGATCACGAACAGACCGCACAGAACCTGCAGAATCATCACAAACGTATACATGAAAACTACCTCCGAAAAATTGTTCAACGCGATAACGCGCTACATTCACAGATAGATATGTTACCACAGCTTTTTGCGGATTGCAAGCACTTTCTTTGCGTAATTCGCCGCAAAGCCGCATTTTTTGCGCCGCATTCCTGTACCACTCCTACTTATTGACGAGCAGCTTTTTCATCGCTTTCTCCAGCCCGTCCACCGTCAGGCGGTACATATCGAAAACGCGCGCAAGCCTGCCATAGCTCTCGCCCCAGTAGCCGCCGTAAACGGGTGGTGCCTCCGGATTGAGCCAGACGATGTGGTCGTACTGCCCCGCAAAGCGCTTGAACCAGTCCATGCCGGAGTTCTTCACGTCGCCGGTGTAACGGTCGTAGCGCGGCTCGAGCAGCTCATACATATCCATCAGCGCGTCGCCGACGAGGATGACCTTATAATCGCTGCCGAAGTTTTTGAGCAGCCACTCCGTCGATACCGCGTGCTCGCGGTACATCCGCGGGTCGGTGTAGACGGAGGAATAGATGGCGTTGTGGAAATAGTAGACGTGCAGCTCCTTGAAGTGGTTGCTCTTCTCCGCCGCCTGAAAGAGCATAGAGCAGAGATTGGAGTAGTACGCCATCGAGCCGCCGGAGTCCATGAGCATGAGCACCTTGACCGTGTTGCGGCGTGGGCGCTTGTACTGCACAGTAAGCATCCCGCCGTTATCACAGGTGTCGTGAATGGTGCCGTCCACGTCGAACTCCGTCTTGTCGCCGAGCGCCTGATCGGAGTACTGGCGCAGCATACGGAATGCCATCTGAAACTGGCGGATGTCGAGCGTGTTGTCGCGGCGGAAATCGCGGAAGCGGCGCTCCCCCGCCACCTTGAACGCGTGGCGATACTTGCTCTCCCCGCCGACGCGGATACCCTGCGGGACAAGTCCGTTGTTGCCGAAGCTCGAAGAGCCGCGCGTGCCGATCCAGTAATTACCGCCGTTGTGCTCCTCCTTCTGCTCTTTGAGGCGCTCCTCGAACATCTTGAGGATCTCGTTGATGGTCTTTTCCTCGTAGCCCTGCGCCTTGAGGAACGCGCGCATCTCGTCGACGACCTCGGTGGGCTTGTTGAGCCAGTCCATCAGCTCCTCGGGCAGTTCCTCTTCGAAGGGGATACCCTTGAAGTATTCGAGGAACAGCCCGTCGAACTTGTCGTACTCCGCCTCAGTCTTAACGAGCACCGCGCGGCAGAGGTCGTAGAAGCCCGTGAGCGTCGCGCGGTGCAGATCGAGCATCAGGCCCTCGAGCAGCGTCATCCACTCACCCAGCGACACGCCGAAGCCGCGCGAGCGCAGCAGGTAAAAAAAACCGATAAACATGGTTCTTATCTCATGCGGCGCTGCATCGCGGCGAGATCCTTGTCCTTCTTGAGCAGCACACCCGCAAAGGGGACTTCTTTCACGATGCGCTCGGGATCGACGCCGCCGAGCTGCAGCGCACGGATCCAGTCGACCAGTTCGGACGTGGACGGTTTCTTCTCCACCGCGTCGATGGCGCGGATGGCGTAGAACGCCTGCATGCACTGGTTCAGCAGCGTCTCGTCGAGCTTGTCGAAGTGGACGCGGACGATCTTTTCCATCTGCTCCGGCTTGGGGAACTCGATATAGTGGAAGATGCAGCGGCGCAGAAATGCGTCGGGCAACTCCTTTTCCGCGTTGGATGTGATGATGACGATGGGGCGCTGCTTCGCCGTGACGGTCTCCTTGGTCTCGGGGATGTAGAACTCCATCTTATCGAGCTCCCAAAGGAGGTCGTTGGGAAATTCGAGATCGGCCTTGTCCACCTCGTCGATGAGCAGTACGACCTGCTCGTCTGAGGAGAACGCCTCGCCGAGCTTGCCGAGCTTGATGTATTTGGCGATATCATCCACGCCGGTGTCGCCGAACTGACTGTCGTACAGGCGCTGCACCACGTCGTAGACGTACAGGCCGTCCTGCGCCTTGGTGGTGGACTTGACCGACCAGATGATGAGCTTTTTACCAAGCGCCTCGGCGACCGCCTGCGCGAGCATCGTCTTGCCCGTGCCGGGTTCGCCCTTGATGAGCAGCGGCTTCTCAAGCGCGACGGCGATATTGACCGCGCTTAAAAGCTCGGGTGATGCAACGTAGGTTTCGGTTCCCTGAAAGGTAGTCATGGCAGAATATCCTCACATAGCAAAAATTTTTACATATATAGTATAACAGTTCATTGCCATATTTTGCAAGAGCAGCCGATAGAATTTCGCCGCCCTCGGGCGGCGAAATAAATAAAAAGCCCCCTTGTATGGCTTCGCGGTCTGCCCTACAAAAGGGCTTTTTACACTTGTCTATTTTGGCTTAGACCAATTCCCTCATAGCGGGCTCGGTAG
>JAZLIU010000053.1:0-3990 GCA_045617565.1 Oscillospiraceae bacterium | reverse complement strand
TCCGACTTTAGCCCATAAATTTTTCTTTATCCTTTGAGATCTGCTTGGCGTAGCGATCCTCCTCGGAGAAGATGCAGCCGCAGTATTTCTGCATATAAAGCCCCAGCTCACGCGCCTTTGCCTGTCCCTCGCGGAAACCGGGACGGAAATCGCGGTAGAGGAACGTAACACCGTACTGCTTGCCCATTTCCTCGCCCACGGCTTTCAAAAGCTCATGGTTCTGATACGGCGAGATGAGCAGCGACGAGGTGAACGCCTCGAAGCCGTGCTCGGAGGCGTACTTTGCGGCCGTGCCGAGCCGGATCGTGTAGCAATGCACGCAGCGGTGGTCGATGTCGGCGGCGACGGCCTTGACGAATTCGCGCAGGCCGTAATCCTCCCGCACGTTGACCGTCACGCCGCTGCTCTCGCCATAGCCAAGCAGCGTGTCGCGCCGCGCCTTGTATTCCTGATAGGGGTGGATGTTGGGGTTGAACCAGAGACTCGTCGGCTCAATCCCCTCACCGCGCAGCGTGTCGATGCAGTACACCGAGCAGGGCGCACAGCAGCTATGCAGCAAAACCTTGTCCATGGAAATGCTCCTTGCCATTGTTTTTCCACAGTGTAGCACAGAAATTTCAGTGTGACAACCGCCACTTTTCGCATTGACTCCGGCGCGGCATTGGGGTATAATACATTGATTTATTATGTAGTACTGCGCCCATTTCAGACTATGCGGCGCTATGAAACGGCAAAAACCGACACGGAGGATTAGGCCATGTGGATCGCGGACGGATGGAAAGACTATGAATTGCTCGACTGCGGCAACGGCGAAAAGCTGGAGCGGTGGGACAAGCAGATATTGGTGCGCCCCGACCCGCAGGCGATCTGGGATACGCCCCACGAGCACCGCGGCTGGAAGAGCGCGCAGGGGCGCTATTACCGCTCGTCCTCCGGCGGCGGTCATTGGGACAAGGAAAAGCTGCCGGAATCGTGGCAGGTACAGTATAAAGACCTCACGTTCCAGGTCAAGCCCATGAACTTCAAGCACACGGGGCTTTTCCCCGAGCAGGCGGTCAACTGGGACTTCGCCCGCGAGAAGATCGAACAGGCGGGACGGCCTATTAAAGTGCTCAACCTCTTTGCCTACACCGGCGGCGCGACCGTCGCCTGCGCCGCCTCCGGCGCGCAGGTGTGCCACTGTGACGCGGCGAAGGGCATGGTGAACTGGGCGAAGGAGAACGCCCGCGCGAGCGGCCTTTCGGACGCGCCGATCCGCTGGATCATCGACGACTGCGCGAAGTTTGTCGAGCGCGAGATCCGCCGCGGCAAGACCTACGACGCCATCATTATGGATCCGCCGAGTTACGGGCGCGGGCCGAACGGCGAAGTGTGGAAGCTCGAGGATAACCTGTTCCCGTTCGTCAAGCTCTGCGCTCAGGTGCTCTCGGACAAGCCTCTGTTCGTCATCATCAACTCCTACACCACGGGGCTTGCGCCCTCCGTGCTCGGCTATATGCTCAGCATTCTTGTCAAGGACAAGTTCGGCGGCAAGGTGACGTGGGACGAGCTGGGACTTCCCGTGACCGAGACCGGCCTTGCGCTGCCCTGCGGCGCGACGGGACGCTGGTGCAGCGAATAAATAGAGCGGTACAGACCGCAAAGGAAATATTATGTCAACTATGATCGAAACGAAAAATCTGACGTTCACCTATCCCGCCGCGGAGGGGGAGACCCCCAAGACCGCGCTGCGGGACGTGACGCTTTCCATTGACGAGGGCAGCTTTGTTGTCATCCTCGGTCACAACGGCAGCGGCAAATCGACGCTTGCCAAGACGTTCAACGCCGTGCTCTTGCCCTCTGGCGGCACGGTGCATGTGGACGCTATGGATACGGCGAAGGAAGAGCTGCTGCTCGAAATCCGCCGCCGCGTGGGGATGGTGTTCCAGAACCCCGACAACCAGATCGTCGCCAACGTGGTGGAGGAGGACGTCGCCTTTGCGCCGGAAAATCTCGGCGTGCCGAGCGACGAGATCCGCGCGCGCGTGGATAAAGCCCTTGCCGCCGTCGGGATGGAGCAATTCGTGCAGCACGCGCCGCACCTGCTCTCGGGCGGGCAGAAGCAGCGCATCGCCATTGCGGGCGTGCTTGCGATGAAGCCGAAGTGCATCGTGCTCGACGAGGCGACCGCCATGCTCGACCCCATCGGCAGGAGCGAGGTGCTCACGACGATCGAGCGCCTGCATGAGCAGGACGGCATCACGGTCGTGCTCATCACGCACCACATGAACGAAGCCGAGCACGCCGACCGTGTGGTCGTGATGAACGGTGGGTGCGTGGCGATGGACGGGACGCCCCGCGAGGTGTTCTCGCGCCGCGCGGAGCTGGAGGCGATCGGCCTGACCGTACCCGACACGGCGCTGCTGCTCGACGAACTTAAACGTGCGGGCATGGACGTGCCGACGGATGCGATCACGGTCGACGAGTGCGCCGACGCGATCATGAAAAATTTTCGGTGAAAGAGGAACACAGCCTTGGAAGAAATTCTTCGTGTTGAAAACTTAACGCATACCTACGGCGAGGGCACGCCGTTCCGCCGCAGCGCGGTGGAGGATATGTCGCTGAGCGTGTACCGCGGCGAGTTCCTCGGCATCATCGGCCACACCGGCAGCGGAAAATCCACGATGATCCAGCACCTCAACGGCTTGCTCAAGCCGACGAGCGGGCATATTTACCTCGACGGCAAGGACATCTGGGAAGAGCCGAAAAAGATCCGCGATGTGCGCTTCCGCGTGGGACTGGTGTTCCAGTACCCGGAGTATCAGCTCTTTGAGGAGACGGTCTATAAGGACGTCGCGTTCGGCCCCGGCAACATGGGACTGAGTAAGGACGAGATCGACCGCCGTGTGCGCGCCGCCGTCCGCTTTGCGGGCCTTTCGGAGGACGTACTTGACGTGTCGCCGTTCGCGCTCTCCGGCGGACAGAAGCGCCGCGTCGCCATCGCGGGCGTCATCGCCATGGAGCCGGAGGTACTCGTGCTCGACGAGCCGACGGCGGGACTTGACCCGCGCGGCAGGAGGGAACTGCTTGCCAACATTCAGAAATTCCATAAAGAGCGCGGCACGACCATCGTGCTCGTGAGCCACTCGATGGACGAGATCGCGCAGAACGTTGACCGCATCGTGGTGCTCTCCGACGCGCACGCGCTCATGAGCGGCACGCCGCGCGAGGTGTTCGCCCACGGCAAGGAGCTGATGAAAGCGGGACTCGACGTGCCGCAGGTCACGCGCATCGCCATGGCGCTCAAAGCGCGCGGCCTTGCCATCGACCCCGCCGTTTACACGGTGGAGGAGCTGAAAAATGCGCTCCTCACCCTCAAGAAGGGGGGTGGCGCCGTATGCTGAAGGACATTACGCTCGGTCAGTATTTCCCCGGCAATACCTTTGTCCACCGGCTCGACCCGCGCACGAAGCTCATCGCCACCGTGCTCTATATTGTCTCGCTGTTCTCGGCGAAGAGCATCTACGCCTACGCCGCGCTGTTTGCGACGCTGCTTGCCGCCGTCATGGTTTCCAAGGTTGGCTTCAAGGCGCTGTTCAAGGGACTCAAGCCCGTGCTGTTCATCATCGCCTTTACCGCGATTTTGAACCTGTTTTACACCCCCGGCACGGAGCTGGTGCATTTCGGCATCTTCCGCATCACACGCGAGGGCATCGTCACCGCCGTGACGATGATGGTGCGCATTACTCTTTTAATCATGGGCACATTCCTTTTGACTTACACCACCTCGCCCATCCATCTTACCGATGGCATGGAAAGCCTTTTGAATCCGCTCAAGAAGCTCAAAGTCCCCGTTCACGAGCTTGCGATGATGATGTCCATCGCCCTGCGTTTTATCCCCACGCTCATCGAGGAGACGGACAAGATCATGTCCGCGCAGAAGGCGCGCGGCGCGGATTTTGAAAGTGGCAGCATTTTGCAGCGAGCGAAAGCCCTCATTCCGCTGCTCGT
>JAZLIU010000052.1:0-10054 GCA_045617565.1 Oscillospiraceae bacterium | reverse complement strand
CTCCATGGGACAGGCGTTCGGCACCAATATGACCTCTGCGCCGCCCAGCATCAGCAGCCGCGCAGACTCCGGGAACTCCCGGTCATAGCAGATCATAGCGCCGACTTTGACCGTACCAGCCGCCGTATCCAGCTCAGCGACCGGGAAGTCCTCGCCTCCTGTCAGAACGCGCTCTTCCCCGAAATCGCAGGTGTGCACCTTGGCATAGGTCAGCACGCGGCGGCCGAAGCGGTCAAACAGGATCATCGTATTACGCGGCGAAGGCTGGAAACGCTCCAGAAGCGTGACTCCGATGGCCATGTTCAGCTCCTTCGCCAGATCTGAAAATGCCCGCACGAAGGCACTGTCAGCCTCGATCGCCAGGTCATTCAGCGCCTCCGGCTCCTGTGGAATCGTGTAGCCGCTGCTCCACATCTCCGGATACAGCGCCAGCTCCGTGCCCATCGTCTTCGCTCTGCGGCAGGCGTCAAGGCCGATCGACAGGTTCTGTTCCAAACTGCTGGCGGGCAGGAGCTGCAGCAGCGCAATGTGCAGATTCTTCATAGAAACCTCCGAAAAAACGCGGCAGGGTCTTCCCTGCCGCGTTTTCGATCATAAAATTAGTGCTTAGCCTCGAAGTCCTTCAGGAAATCGACCAGCGCTTCCACGCCTTCCTTGGGCATGGCGTTGTAGATGGAGGCGCGCAGGCCGCCGACGGAACGATGGCCCTTCAGGTTGTCGAAACCGGCAGCCTTGGTGGCGGCGACGACTTCGGCGTCGAGCTCAGCGGACTCGGTGACGAACGGGACGTTCATCAGGGAGCGGTCCTTGACTTCGACGGTGCCCTTGAACATCTTGGAGGAATCCAGGAAGTCATAGAGGACCTTGGCCTTTTCGATGTTGCGCCTTTCCATTTCCTTCAGGCCGCCGATGCTCTTGAGGTACTTGAAGACCTTACCGATGCAGTAGATCGCCCAGCAGTTGGGGGTGTTGTACATGGAGCCATTGTCGGCGTGGGTCTTGTACTGCATATAGATGGGCAGATTGTCGAGATCGTCGCGGATGAGATCCTCGCGGATAATGACGACGACCATACCGGCGGGGCCGACGTTCTTCTGAACACCCGCGTAGATCATGCCGTAATCGGAGACGTTGCAGGGCTTGGAGAGGAACATGGAGCTCTGGTCGGAGACCAGGACATGACCCTTGGTGTTGGGCAGAGACTGCCAGGTCACACCGTGGATGGTCTCGTTCTCGCAGATATAGACATAGTCGGTATCCTCGGGAATGTCGAGGTCGGAGCAATCGGGAATGTAGCTGTAATTCTTATCCTTGGAGGAAGCGGCGACGACGACTTCGCCGACCTTCTTGGCCTCCGCGATGGCCTTCTTGGACCATGCGCCGGTCTCAACGTAGACAGCCTTACCGTTTTTCATGAGGTTCATGGGGATCATGGAGAACTGCAGCGTGGCGCCGCCCTGAATGAAGAGGACCTTGTAATTGTCGGGAATGCCCATCAGCTCGCGCAGGTCAGCCTCCGCCTCGTCGATGATCTGCTGATAGACCTTGGAGCGGTGGGACATCTCCATGACGCACATGCCGCTGCCGCGGTAGTTGAGCATTTCGTCACGGATCTCCTCCAGAACGGACTCGGGCATCATAGCAGGGCCTGCGGAGAAGTTGTAGGTGCGATTGTACTTCATTGTTTGTTCCTCCTAGAAATTGTTTTTTTAGATGAAATTCAGAAAATTACATAATAATACAGCCATAGTATAGTATAGAAAAAACAAATAATCAATACGGAAAACGGCGAAAAGGATGAAAATAAGTGGACACCTGCTTGAAAAATTTTTGTTTTCGGGAAAACAAAGAGAAAAAGGTTTGCAAATAGCGCGAAATTGTGTAAAATAAGCGTGAAGAAATCGTAGAGAGAGAGGAGCGCGCCGATGAGAGCAGACGGAAAGAGAGCAAGGGAAGAAAGCCTGATCGCCAACGCGATCCCCTACATCATGCCCAAGCGCTACGACGCACAGAATTTTATCACCGAGTATGCGGACATGGAGATCCTGCGCAAATACATCCACGAAAAGCGCAAAGAGGGCATCCGCATCTCTTACATGACGCTCATCCTCGCCGCCTATTTCAAGGCATATCAGAAAAACCCGAAGATCAACCGCTTCATCATGAACAAGCGCATCTATGAGCGCAACCACTTCTGCGTGAGCTTTATGATCCTCAAAAAGCGCGCAAATGGTCTTTCGGACGAGGCGTGCATCAAGGTCTTCTTTGAAGATGGGGACGACGTGCTGTCCATCGGCCGCAAGATCGACGAGGTCGTGGCGAGCAATCAGGCGGCGTCGGTCAACAACAGCACCGACAAATTTGCCAAGTTCATGCTCTCGCTGCCGCTGCTGCCGACGCTGGTCGTCAATCTGGCGAGACTTCTTGACCGCTACGGTCTCCTGCCGCGCAAGCTCATCGATTTAAGCCCGTTCCACACGAGCCTGTTCATCACAAACCTCGCCTCCATCAACACCAACGCCATCTTCCACCACTGCTACGAGTTCGGCACGACGGGCGTGTTCATCTCCATGGGGAAGCCCGTTGCCAACTACATCAACGGCGAGTACCGCAAAAAGCTCATCCCGCTCGCCTGCGTGCTGGACGAGCGTATCTGCACGGGACACGAATATGCGCTCTTCTGGGCGAGCTTTCAGCGTTACCTCAAGCATCCGGAGTGGCTGGAAAACGGCGCGGAAGAGGGAAAGACGGAAGAAGCTGCCGACGACGAATAACTGTTTTTTTCGCGTGAGCATACTTTCCGGAAAAACCTAAAATGCACTTTAACATTTTGAAACGGGGAACGGCAAATGCCGTTCCCCGTACTTTTATATCTCCCGCTTCCCGAAATCTTCAAAGGACTTGAGCGCGATCTTCGCCGGCTCGTGGAGCCGCCGCCCCGTGTAGTCGAAGCGCGAGCCGTGGCACGGGCAGTCCCAGGTCTTTTCGTCGTCGTTCCACGTCAGCTGACAGCCGAGGTGCGGACACTTGACCGACACCGCGTAGAGCGTGCCGTCCGTATGGCGGTAGACGCCGTATTTTTTGCCGCGATACTGCACGATGCCGCCGTGCCCGAGCCTGATGTTCTCCGCCGCCTTTTCCCCCGGGAGGAAGAGCCGCCGCCCGATGCCGCGCACGGCATAGCCCGCGCCCTCCATCAGCGTCGAGAGGGAGGCCGACGGGAGAAAACGCATCGGCGAATAGACCTCGGCATAGGGGGAATGCTCACCGAGCAGCTGATCGCGCAGGATCGTCGCCGCCGCCATCGCGTTGCTCATGCCCCATTTGCCGAAGCCTGTTGCCACGTGGAGGAACGGCGCGGTGGAGGAGTAGGGGCCGACGTAGGGAACGCCGTCGAGCGTCATGATGTCCTGCGTGGACCAGACAAATTCCTCACGCGCATCGGGGAACCAGACTTTCGCTTGCCGGCGCAGCACCTCGTAGCTGTCGCCGAGGTTTTCGCCGCAGCGGTGTCCGCCGCCGCCGAGCAGCAGATACTCACCGCTCTGCCGCAGGCTCCAGCCCTCCGTCCCGATGTCGAGATACATCCCGCGCACGTTCGGTGCGCCCGAGAGCGCCAGCAGATATGACCGCTCCTGATGCAGCCGCAGGGAATAGAGCCCGTGCCGCTCGAGCATCGGATAGTGCGTGGCGACGACGATGTGCTCTGCCGTGACGCTGCCGCCGTCGCAGAGCACCGTGTGCCCGCGAATGTCCCGCGCGGGGGAGTGCTCATAGATGGTCAATTCAGGCAGCAGCGCGGCGAGGAATTTGAGTGGGTCGAACTGCGCCTGCCCCTCGAAGCAGAGCGCGTCGCGCGCGGGGAAGGGCAGCTCGTCGGGAACGTACCGACGCACCGGCGCACCGAGATAGGCGGCGTACGCCAGCTCTTTCTCCAGCGAAGGGCCGCCCGGCGCAGAGTAAATGAAGGACGGCGCGGTCGTAAAGTCGCAGTCGATGCCCTTTTCTCGCACCAGCTCACGGTACTGTTCCACCGCGTGCAGATTTGCCTGCACATACTGCCGTGCCAGCTCCGTGCCGAAGTCGCGCACTAATCTTTCGCAGAACAGCCCGTGCTGCGCGGTCAGCTTTGCCGTCGTGCGCGCGGTCGTGCCGCCGGCAAGGCGGTCTTCCTCCAAAAGAATGACGCGCACGCCGCGCCCGTGCAGAAAATACGCGGTCAGGATTCCCGCGATGCCGCCGCCGATGACCGCAACGTCGGCGTGCAGATTCTCTTCAAGCCGCGAATAGCGCGGCAGGATATCCTTGTTCCACGGTGTTTGCATGACGACCCCTCCCAAGTAGGCTTTGGGGTAGTTTTCCCTGTGCGTCGCTTCCTATTCCTACCGAAACTGGAAACTATTGTGCCTTGCCAAAATGGTTACAAAATGTTACCGTTTTGACAGGAAAAGGAGGTAATTCCAAATGAAAAAGAAAATTTCCAGTATGGTTTTGGCATTCGCGCTTGCATTTGCCATGGCAGTGCCCGCCTTTGCCGCCACGACGCACACCGTCGCCGCGGGTGACACGATGTGGAAGCTCGCCGTCAAATATCAGGTCGGCACGAGCGAGATCATCGCCGCCAATCCGCAGATCAAAAACGCCAACCTGATCTATCCCGGCGACGTGCTCACGATCCCCACGCTCGACACTTCCGTTCGCGCCTACGAGCAGGAGGTCATCCGCCTCGTCAACGTCGAGCGCGCGAAGTACGGCCTTAAGCCGCTCACGGAGGACTGGGAGCTTTCCCGCGTCGCACGCTACAAGTCGCAGGATATGCACGACCGCCGCTATTTTGACCATAACAGTCCTACCTACGGCACGCCGTTCCAGATGATGAAGGCGTTCGGGCTTTCGTACCGCAGCGCGGGCGAGAACATCGCCATGGGCTACCGCACGCCGCAGGCGGTGGTGACGGGATGGATGAATTCCAGCGGACACCGCGCCAACATACTCAATAGCTCCTACACAAAGATCGGCGTCGGCTACGTCGCTGACGGCAATTACTGGACGCAGCAGTTCATCGGCTGAAAAAAAGCGGCGAAAGCCGCTTTTTTTCGCGTGTAAACTTTAAGTTGCGCGATTTTTTCCTGTCGGAGCGCCGATGCAACTTTAAGTTGATTGCTATTTTCCGCCATTTCCCGTATAATAGACAAAAAAACAGGCAGGGGAGGGGCAGCATGGACGAATTGTTCGCGCCGCAGGGCGAGGAGAGAGTGACAAAAAAATTTGTGCCGCCCTGCAGCCATTGGGACATTCCGACTCTTGAGGACTGGTTCGCGGAAAAGGCCGCGGACGGCTGGCTGCTGATCGACTGGGCGGAGAGCAGTATGCCGGAGTTTGTCAAGACCGAAGCGGAAGCGCGGCAGTTCTGGCTCGAACCTGTGCAGAAGGACGCGGCGCCGCCTGAGGACGAGCGTCTTCGCCACGAGGCGATGGGCTGGATGTATCTTTGCCGCAGCGTAAAGGGCGCGTTTTACGTCTGGCGCTCGACCGAAGCGGCGGCACGCAGGGGACGGCTGTATGCCGATGAGAACAGCTACGCCTACAGCAGGGTCAAAAAGAGCCTGCGGAGCAATTACCTGTGGCTGCTGGCGGTCACTGCGCTTCTGCTTGGTGCCGCGTGGATCGTTCGCATTCGCAGTCCCTATCTTGTGTGGCGGCTCGTTGCCGATACGAAAATTGGCTTGGACGTGCTCACTTTTGCGCTTTCTTTGCTTGGCATGTTCTGGGCAGACCGACGGGAGCGCAAGGCGATGCGGCGGCTGAAGCGAAGTCTCGCCGAGGGCGAGGAGATGCGCGGCGTGGGACGCACGGGCATCGTGGGGAAGTTCGTGCAGTGGCTGCCGCTTGCGATCGCCATCGCGCTGCTGCTCTACGTTGTCGGAAAAGGCACAGACCGCTATTTTTCCGATTGGAGCGATTATGCCGACAATCCCATGCCGTTCCTCACATCAGAGCAGCTCGGCGGCGTGGCATCGGATGAAAAATACGTCGAAACACGCCATACGCTCCTCGGCGGGGAGATCACCCTCGTGAGCGAGGGAAAGTATGTGGGGGCAGTCAGCAACTATCTGTGGGTACAGTACACAACGCAGCTTGAGGTCTATGAGCCGCAGCTTACATTCCTCGCAAGTCCGCTTACCAGAGACGTGCATGCGCAGTATTTCAAATACTGTGAGGCGGAAGTACTTGACAGCATAGATGTGGAAAAAGCGTACTATTCCCGAGACATACACGATACACAGCGCCTTATCCTGCATGACGGCGGCGCCGTGCTCTACTACCGCACCGACGCACCGGAGGACTTGCGGGCGCACATAGACGAATTTACCGTGCTTTTGCACTCCTATCAGAATGATTGAGAAATGCCCGCGCATTTTTGCGCGGGCATTCTTGCGCTCAGGCAAAGCCTGTGGTAGAATGAGCCATCCCACAAAAGGAGATATGCCTATGTACGAACTCGTTCAGCTCGCGGAGCGCAGCTATTATATGGAGAGTCCCGCCAAGGTGGGCATCGTGCGCCTGAGCGACACGGACGTTGTCGCCATCGACAGCGGCAGCGACAAGGACGCGGGCAAAAAGCTCAAAAAACTCCTCGATGCGAACGGTTGGCGCCTGACCGCCGTTTACAACACGCACTCGCATGCCGACCACATCGGCGGCAACCGCTACCTGCAGGAGCAGACGAACTGCCGCATTTTCGCCCCGGGCATCGACTGCGACTTCACCAACCACCCGATCCTGGAGCCGGCGTTTCTCTACGGCGGCGATCCGCTGCGCGATTTGAAGCACAAATTCCTGCTGGCGCAGGAGAGCAGGGCAGAAGTGCTGACGCAGGAGACTTTGCCGGACGGTATGGAGCTGATCGAGCTGCCGGGGCACTGCTTCGATATGGTGGGCTTCCGCACGGCGGACGATGTGGTGTATCTCGCGGATTGCCTGTCCTCGCGCGAGACGCTCGACAAGTACGGCGTGGGGTATCTCTGGGACGTGGAGGCGTATCTTGTGACGCTCGAGCGCGTGAAGACGATGCGCGCGAAATGCTTCGTGCCCGCGCACGCCGCACCGACGGAGGACATCGCGCCGTTGGCGCAGTACAACATTGACGCGGTGACGGCGATCGTGGAGAAGATCGCGGCACTGTGCGCCGAGCCGGTGACATTTGAAATGCTGCTGCAAAAGCTGTTCCGCGCCTACGGCATGACGATGAACTTGCAGCAGTACGTCCTCATCGGCAGTACGCTGCGCTCGTATCTTTCCTACCTCGAAAAGAACGGACAGGTCACTTACGCCTTTGAAAATGAGCAGATGCTCTGGCGGAGAGCATAATATAACAAAAAGAGCGGGTTCCCCGCTCTTTTTGTGTTTCGATTTCATTTGACATTTTTCGCGCCTTGTGTAAAAATACCGTGAAGACAGTATAAAAAGAGGCGCAGTATGAAAAGAATCAAAGCAATCGCACTCCACATATTTGAATACATCAAGACCGTGTGCAAATGGCTCGTCATCGCGGGCGTGACGGGACTTGTCGGCGGGGCTGTCGGCTCGCTGTTCCACCACGGCGTCGACTACGCGACGGAGCTGTTCGGCCAGTGGCCGTGGCTGCTGTATCTTTTGCCGGTGTCCGGCGTTTTCATCACGGGCGTCTACCACTGGATGCGCGCGCACAACCTCAGCACGAACAACGTGATCGAGGCGGTGCACGAGGGCTCGCACATCCCCATCCGGCTCATTCCTGCCATCTTCATCGGTACGATCTTCACGCATCTGTGCGGCGGCAGCGCGGGACGCGAGGGTGCGGCGCTGCAGATCGGCGGCGACCTCGGTTTGCATATCGCCCACGCGTTTCGACTTGACGACAAGGACACGCGCCTGGGGACGCTGTGCGGCATGAGCGCGCTCTTTTCCGCGCTGTTCGGTACGCCGCTGACGGCGACGTTTTTCTCACTCGAGGTCATCAGTGTCGGTGTTTTGTACTACGCGGGCTTCATCCCGTGCATCGTTTCTTCACTCGTGGCATACTGGCTCTCGCTTCGCATGGGCGTTGCGCCGATGCACTTTGCCGTCGAGGTGCCGACGCTCAGCGTCGGCGTCATCGTGCGCGTGGCGGGATTGGCGGTGCTGGTGGCGCTTTTGAGCATCTTCTTCTGCGAGTCGCTCACGCGCACAAAAAAATGGGCAAAGGAGAAAATCGACAGCCGCTATCTCCGCACCTTCATCGGCGGCTTTATCATCATTGCGCTCACGCTGCTGCTCGGCTGCCGCGACTACAACGGCGCGGGCATGGCGTCGATCAACGCGGCGATCGCGGGGGAGGCGAAGCCGCTCGCGTTCTTCTGGAAGATCGTGTTCACCGCGATCACGCTCGGCTTCGGCTTCAAGGGCGGCGAAGTCGTGCCGACGCTTTTTGTCGGGGCAACGTTCGGCTGCACGGCGGGCGCTCTGCTGGGACTTCCGGCTCCGTTCAGCGCGGCGCTGGGCATGGTGCTTCTCTTTTGCAGTGTGGTCAACTGCCCCATCGCCTCGATCCTGCTGAGCATCGAGCTGTTCGGCGCGGAGGGTGTTTTGTGCTTCGCTTTGGGCTGCGCGGTGAGCTATGTGCTCTCGGGCTACCGCGGGCTGTACTCCAGCCAGACGATCCTCTATTCCAAGCTCCGCGCAGAATTCATCAACGTACATACAAAAAGTGCAGAGTAAGAAAAAGCGAGCCGTAAGGCTCGCTTTTCCTTTAGTGCTGATACTCAAACTCAAGATTATACATACTCACGATGTCGCCGTCCTGAATGCCGAGTGCTTCAAGCTGAGCGAACACGCCCGCCTCGCGCAGCGTCTTGTCGAAGTACATCCGGCTCTCGTAGTCGCCGAAGTTGATGTTCGACATCAGGTGCGCAAGCCACTTGCCCTCGACGATATAGGTGTTGTCGTCCACCGTGATGCTCACCGGCTCGCTCGCGTCGACCGTCGGCAACCGCTTGACGTACTCCGGCTCGTAGACGGTGACAGGGGGGAGGGTGGAGAGCTTTTCAGCGATCTTGAGGGTCAGCTCGCGCGTGCCTGTATGGGACGTGGCGGAGAGCGCAAAGAGGGGATAGCCGAGCGCCTCGACGTGCGCCTTGAGCGCTTCGAGCAGGCTCTCATCCTCCATGATGTCCGTTTTGTTGGCGACCACGATCTGCGGGCGCGTCGCAAGCTCGGCGGAATACTGGCGCAGCTCTTCGTTGATCGCGTCAAAATCCGCAACGGGGTCGCGCCCCTCGCTGCCCGACACGTCAACAACGTGGACGAGCAGGCGGCAGCGGTCAATGTGGCGCAGGAAGTCGTGGCCGAGGCCCGCACCGTCCGCTGCGCCCTCGATGATGCCGGGGATGTCCGCCATGACGAAGGAAATGCCCTCGTCAACGTACACGACGCCGAGGTTGGGGTAAAGCGTGGTAAAGTGGTAGTTGGCGATCTTGGGGTGCGCCTTGGAGACGACGGAAAGAAGCGTCGATTTGCCGACGTTCGGGAAGCCGATCAAGCCCACGTCGGCCAAAAGCTTTAGCTCCAGCACGACCTCGTGTTCTTCACCCTCAAGACCGGACTTGGCGAAGCGCGGCACCTGACGGGTGGGGGTGGCGAAATGCGTGTTGCCCCAGCCGCCCTTGCCGCCGCGGCAGAGGACGAACGGCTCGCTATCCGACATATCCTTGATGATCTCGTTCGTCTCAAAGTCACGCACGACCGTGCCGCGCGGGACGCGAATTGTCAAATCGACGCCCTTCTTGCCGGACTTGCGGCTGCCCTGACCGTCCGTGCCGTTTTCCGCGATGTATTTGCGCTTGTAGCGGAAGTCCATGAGCGTCGACATATTGTCGTCCACCACGAGCACGACGTTGCCGCCGTTGCCGCCGTCACCGCCGTCAGGTCCGCCCGCTGCGACGTACTTTTCGCGGTGGAACGCCACGGCGCCGTTGCCGCCCTTGCCGGCGCGGCAGAAGATGCGTGCTTTATCGATAAAAGACGTTGCCATAAG
>JAZLIU010000051.1:0-5047 GCA_045617565.1 Oscillospiraceae bacterium | reverse complement strand
TACAACGCCATGCCCAAGGAAGGCGTTGAAGCGCTCGTCGAATTCCTCAAGGACTTCGAAAAGAACCACAAGTAATTGCTTTTAAGAGGGGGATACCATCCCCCTCTTAGATACCCCCTCAGGGCACGCCGCTCACCGCGGCTTACCCTGCGTTGAAAAACAAAATTTTAAAATTATAGGAGAATAATCATCATGCGTATTCTTGTTACTGACGGTATGGATAAGGGCGCGATCGCTGAGGTTCGCGCAATGGGTCACGAGCTCGTTGAGCAGTTCTATGAGCCGGAAGAGCTCGGCAAGGCGCTGCGCGATTTCGACGTCGCTATCATCCGCTCCAAGACCAAGCTCCGCAAGGCTCAGATCGATGAGGCCAAGGGCGGCAGGTTCAAGTGCGTCATCCGCGCCGGTGTCGGTCTCGACAACATCGACGTCGCCTATGCCAAGGAAAACGGCATCGAGGTCAAGAACACCCCGAAGTCCCCGTCTGAGTCCGTCGCTGAGCTCGCCATGGCTCATATGTTCTCCTGCGCGCGCAACATCTCCGTCGCCGGCGCCACCATGCGCGAAGGCAAGTGGGAGAAGAAGGCCTACTCCAAGGGCGTTGAGCTTTCCGGCAAGACCCTCGGTATCGTCGGCTACGGCCGCATCGGTCAGAAGCTCGGCCAGCTTGCCAAGGGCATCGGCATGAAGGTCGTCGCGTTCGACATTTTCCACATCCCCGGCATCGAGGAACAGCTCGGCGTTCCCTATGTTGAGATGGATGAGCTGCTCGGTCAGGCTGACTTCATCTCCGTCCACGCTCCCGCGGTCGACGGCGGCGCCCTCATTTCCAAGGACAACATCGCCAAGATGAAGGACGGCGTCATCGTCGTCAACACCTCCCGCGGCACCAACGTGGATGAGGCTGCTCTGCTTGAGGCCCTCAACAGCGGCAAGATCCTCGCCGCCGGTCTCGACGTGTTCGCTGACGAGCCCGCCACCAACAAGGAGCTCTACAGCCATCCCCACGTCTCCTGCACCCCGCACATCGGCTCCGGCACGAACGAGGCTCAGGCCCGTATCGGCGGCGAGCTGGTTGAGATCATCGCCAACATGAAGTAAGATAACTCAAAAAAGAAGGAGCAGTTTACTGCTCCTTTCTTTTTGACTTTTGGGTTCAAAAGCTGCCGCTCACCGCGGCAGCTTTTGCATTGTGTCGCGGAATGCGGCATACCTCCCGCGCTCGTTTCATACAATACACCAACAAGCATTTGAGGTGTAGGCATGGAACAAAATCAGAACTATGTGGAGCTTTGGGGCACGGTGGACGGGGAATGCGTCTTTTCTCACGAAAACCACGCCCAGCGCTTTTACAAATTCCCGCTGCGGGTGGAGCGGCTTTCCGGGCAGTGCGATCTGCCGATCATCGTGGTGGGCGCGCAGACGGCGGCGCTGCTGACGGTCGGCGAGCCGATCCGCGTGATCGGGCAGCTTCGCTCTTTTAACAACAAAAGCGGTCAGGGCAGCCGACTCATCATCACCGTATTTGCCCAAAATATTGAGCCAAGCGATGGGACGGCCTTCAACCGTATCCTACTCTCCGGCATTCTCTGCAAGCCGCCCACGCTGCGGCGCACACCGCTCGGGCGCAGCATCTGCGACATCATTCTCGCGGTCAACCGCCACTACGGACGCGCGGACTATCTCCCCTGCATTGCGTGGGGACAGCTCGCGCTGCAGATCGCCGAAATGTCGGTCGGAGACCGGCTGACGCTGGAGGGGCGTGTGCAGAGCCGTACATATACGAAGCTGCTCGATACCGGAAGCGAAGAGCGCACGGCGTTCGAAGTGTCGATCATGCAGTTGGTAGACAGTGAAAACGAGGATGTTCCGTAATAGGAGCATCCTCGTTTTTGTGTTATATAGCCAAAATTGGAACAAATAATTTAGATTATTTATCAATAGAACGCTTTACATTTCGGTCTGTCGGTGATACAGTTTGATACGAAAAAACGCATCAGAACTAACACGAGGATGATTGGTTTATGGCAAGGATTTTCTTATTAAAGGGCGACATCAATCGCCCCGGTTATGTGGACATTCCCGAAGAGTCCACCACGATCCGTCAGGTCATCTATGACATCGGCGGCGGCATCGTGGGCGGCAAGGCGTTCAAGGCCGTGCAGATCGGCGGACCGAGCGGCGGCGTGCTCTCGGAGGCGCAGCTTGATCTTCCGCTCAATTTCCAGGTGCTCAAGCCTTACGGTGTGCGCCGCGGCGACAGCGTTATCACCGTGATCGATGAAGATCGATGTGTCGTTGACGCGTGCAGCCGTATCGCAGAGTACACGCAGACCGAGTTCTGCGGCAAATGCGTTCCCTGCCGCGAAGGCACCAAGCGCATGAACGAGCTGCTGCACGACCTCAAGGACTGCCGTCTTGACCGCAAGGGCTTCACGATGCTCACCGACCTCGGCGAGATGATCTCCGTGACCTCTTTCTGCAACCTCGGCAAGGGCTCCTACCACACGCTGGAGGGCGCGATCAAATACTTCCCCGAAGAATTTGAGGCACACCTTGACGGTAAGTGCCCGCTGTGCGAAAAGGAAACGCGCGAAGCAATTCAGCCCGGCGGCCTGCCCTACAACAAGATCCAGCTCGTGATCGACCCCGAGATCTGCCGTGGGTGCAGCAAGTGCGCCCGCTCTTGCCACGCGCAGGCGATCTCCGGCGTCATCAAGTCGCCGTTTGTGATCGACCACGAAAAGTGCGTCAAGTGCTACAACTGCATTGAGACCTGTCCGTTTGACGCGATCCGGGAGGTAGAGATCCATGGCTAAGGGCATTATGTACGTGGACAACATCCGCGTGGAATACGACGATGAGCCGAGCGTTCTGGCGGTGTGCCAGAAGGCGGGCGTGGAGATGCCGAACTTCTGCTTCCACTCCGATCTTTCCGTCTACGGCGCGTGCCGCATGTGCATGGTCGAGGACATCGACACCGGCAAGATCGACGCCGCGTGCACGATGCAGCCGAAAAACGGTCAGCGCATCCGCACCAACACGGCAAAGCTCTTAAAGTACCGCCGCATGATCCTCGAGCTGCTGCTCGCCGCGCACTGCCGCGACTGCACGACCTGCGAGAAAAACCGCGCCTGCCGATTGCAGGAGATGGCGATGCGCTTCGGCATCCATAAGGTGCGCTATGAGGATACCCGCCCCGTCATTCCCGAGGACAGCTCCTCCCCCGCCGTTTACGTCGACATGAACAAGTGCATTCTCTGCGGCGACTGTGTGCGTGTTTGCAAAGAGGTACAGGGCATCGGCAACCTCCGCTTTGCCGGCCGCGGCCCCGGACTGTACATCGACACGATCAACGGCAAACCACTTGCCGAGACGGACTGCGTCTCCTGCGGTCAGTGCGCCGCCGTGTGCACCACCGGCGCGATCACCGTTCGCAATGAGATCGGTCTAGCCTGGAAGGCGCTGCACGATCCCAAAATGCGCGTCGTCGTGCAGATCGCGCCCGCCGTGCGCGTTGCGCTCGGCGAGGCTTACGGGATGCCCACGGGTGAAAACGTCCTCGATAAGCTCGTCACCGCGCTCAAGATCATGGGCGCCGACGAGGTGTACGACACCATCTTCGGCGCGGATATGACCGTGCGCGAGGAGGCCGAGGAATTCCTCGCCCGCCTGAGCAGCGGTGAAAATCTGCCGCTGTTCACCTCCTGTTGCCCCGCGTGGGTCAAATATGTGGAGACAAAGCGTCCGAATTTCATCAAGAATCTCTCCACCGCACGCTCCCCCATGCAGATGTTCGCGTCCGTACTGAAGGATCAGTATCGTGAAAAAGATGCCGCCGACGGCCGCACGACCTATCACATTGCGATCATGCCCTGCACCGCCAAAAAGATGGAGGCGGGCCGTGAGGAGTTCCGCCGCGACGGCGTGCCCAATGTTGACCTTGTGCTCACGACGCAGGAGGTCATCAAGATGATCAAGGAGTCCGGTATCCGCTTTCCCGCGCTTGAAAAAGAGGCGCCCGACCTGCCCTACGGCATGGGCTCCGGCGGCGCAGAGATCTTCGGCGCCAGCGGCGGCGTCGCCGAGGCAGTCGCGCGTTACTGCCTCCCCGACAAATCCAAAAACGCCCTGCGTATGCTCGAGCACAGCGGTCTGCGCGGCAGTGAGCCGATCCGTTTTGTCACGCTGCTGATCGGCGAGCGCGAGGTGCGTATCGCGGTCGTCCACGGTCTGAGCAACGCCGCGAAGCTGCTCGATCAGATCGAGAGCGGCGAAGTTCAGGTCGATCTGGTCGAGGTCATGTCCTGCCGCACCGGCTGCGTCGGCGGCGCGGGGCAGCCCTACGCGCTCATGGGCAAGAAGCTCCAGCGCGCACAGGGACTTTACGAGATCGACCGCAGCGCGATGTTTAAACGCGCCGAGCGCAACCCCGTCATGAACGCGATGTATGCCGCGGGGCTCGATGAGCGGGCGCACGAGCTGCTGCACGTGGAATACGAAAAGGAGTGATCGCGGTGCGCTTTTCCTGCGAGGACTGTATGTTCTACACCTACGATGAGGAATTTGACGATTACACCTGCGAGCAGGATCTTGACGAGGACGAGATGGTGCGCTTTCTCGCGCGCGAGCTGACCGCCTGCCCGTTCTACCACAGCGGCGAGAGCGACTACTACCTCTCCGGAAAGCAATAAAGCCAAAAGCTGACCGAAAATTCGGTCTGCTTTTTTCGACTCTTGACAACGAACAATATTTGTAATATATTTTAGAAAATAGTTGAATTTATTTCATATCACAGGAGGTGTCCGCATGGAGATCCGCAATCTGGTCACTTTTCTCAAAGTCACGGAGCTACAAAGCTTCTCCCGCGCTGCGGAGGCGTTGGACTATTCTCAGTCCGCCGTCACCGTGCAGATTCAGCAGTTGGAGCGCGAACTGAACGTGCAGCTGTTTGACCGCATCGGCAAAACCGTGGTCATCACGCAGTACGGCAAGGATTTTGTCGCCTACGCGCGCGACGTGGTCAGCGCCGTTTCCCGCGCCAGCT
>JAZLIU010000050.1:0-10697 GCA_045617565.1 Oscillospiraceae bacterium | reverse complement strand
GGTGAGGTCGACGGCGAAGTTCGTCTCGGGCACGCCGAAGGAGCCGAGATACTTCGCAACCGTCGTCAGCTCGTCGAGCCCTGCGTCAAACATTTCATTTTTGCCGCGGTAGTCCTCGAGCGCGGCGAGGACTTCGGCGTTCGTGCCGCGGATGTTGATGAATTTGAGCACCTCGTCCACGTCGGCGGAAGAGATGGCAAAGTCGTCGATAAGAATTTCGCGCACCTTGTCCGCGCCGATCTTGTCGAGCTTGTCCACCGTGCGCATGATGTCGCCGGACTTGTCGGCGAGGCCGAGCAGGGCGTAGAACCCGTTCAAAATCTTGCGGTTGTTGATGCGAATCTGGAAGCGGGAGAGCCCCAGGCGGGAGAAGAGCGTATAGATGATGGCGGGCACTTCGGCGTCGTTTGTAATGTCGAGCGACTCGTCGCCGATGACGTCGATGTCCGCCTGATAGAACTCGCGGAAGCGGCCGCGCTGCGCGCGCTCGCCGCGGTAGACCTTGCCGATCTGGAAGCGGCGGAACGGGAAAGAAAGCTCGCTATAATGCAGCGCGACGTACTTCGCCAGCGGCACGGTCAGATCGAAGCGGAGCGACAGGTCGGCGTCGCCCTTTTGGAAGCGGTAAATTTGCTTCTCCGTCTCGCCGCCGCCCTTGGCGAGCAGCACCTCGCTCGCTTCGATGAGCGGGGTATCGAGCGCGGTGAAGCCGTAGAGCGCGTAGACGGAGCGGATGGTCTCCATAATGCGGTCGAACTGCGCCTGCTGCGGCGGCAGCAGCTCCATAAAGCCGGACAGGGTGCGGGGCTTGATGATCTCCATAGCGGTTGATTCCTTTCCAAGTGTCATGCAAAATCACGTCTATTGTACCGATTTGGGGGAAAAAGTCAAGATAAACAAAAGAAAGGCGACGCTTTCGCGTCGGCTTTGCGCTTATCTTTCGTAGCCGCGCAGGAACTGCTTCGTGCGCTCCTGCGTGGGATTGCCGAACACGGCCTCGGGCGCGCCCTCCTCCACGATCACGCCGCCGTCCATGAACAGCACGCGGTCGGAAACGGCGCGGGCAAAGGGCATCTCATGCGTGACGATGACCATGGTCATATTTTCCTCGGCGAGCTGCTTGATGACCTTGAGCACTTCGCCCGTCAGCTCGGGGTCAAGCGCGGAGGTCGGCTCGTCAAAGAACAGGATCTCGGGCTGCATCGCAAGGGCGCGGGCGATGGCGACGCGCTGCTGCTGTCCGCCGGAGAGCATACAGGGGTAGGCTTCCGCCTTGTCCGCAAGCCCCATCTTGCGCAGAAGCTCCAGCGCGTTTTCGCGCACCTCCGCCTTGTCGCGCTTCTGCACGGAAAGCGGCGCGTCCATCACGTTTTTGAGCACCGTGTAGTGCGGGAAGAGGTTGAACTGCTGGAACACCAGCCCGTAATAGCTCTTGATCTTGCGCAGCTCGGCGGGGGAGACGTAATTCGCGTTGCCGTAGGTGTCGGTCGTGACGGCGGGGGTGTCCATGTAGCTGATCGCGCCGGAATCCACGCGCTCAAGGAAGGTGGCGCAGCGAAGGAGCGTCGATTTGCCGCTGCCGGGCGGGCCGATGATCGACACGACCTCGCCCTTATCCACGTGGAGGCTGATGTCGCGCAGGACGTGCAGGCGGTGCAGGTTCTGCCCCTCGCCGGTGGTGAAGGACTTCTGAATGTTTTTCATTTCCAGTATCATCGTGAAGCCCCTCCTTTATTGGTAATAATCAAGCGCCTGCTCGGCCTTGCCCATAGCGAAATCGACAATGGCGTTGAATACATAGTAGAATACGCCCGCGACGACGAACGGCATGAAGCTCGTCTGGGAGTTCGCGATCTGCTTGCCGATGGTGAACATCTCCTGATAGGAGACGGTGAACGCCATCGAGGTGTCCTTGACGAGTGTGATGACCTCGTTCGTGATGCTCGGGAGGATGCGCTTGAAGACCTGCGGGAGAATGATCTTGATAAAGGTCTGCACCTTCGTGTAACCCAAAACCTCCGCCGCCTCGTACTGGCCGACCGGCATCGACTCGATGCCGCCGCGGTAAATCTCCGCAAAATACGCGGCGTAGTTGATGGCAAACGCGATCACCACGGGGATGAGCTTGTTGCGGGCGACCGATATGCTGTCAAGCCCCAGCGAGCGGGCGATATAGTACGGGCCGTAGGTCACGGCAAGGAGCTGGAGCATCAGCGGTGTTCCGCGCAGGACAGAGATCACAAAGCGGGTGACGCCGGAGACGATCTTATTTTTGCTCATGCGCAAAAGCGCCACGAGCATACCGAGCGGCAGGGAGAACAGCAGCGTCAGAAAAAAGATGGCGCAGGTCCTGCTAAGACCCTCGCTCATCTTGACCACCATGGTCAGAAGCGACATACAAAAACCTCTTTTCTATCGGGGGTTATCTTTTCAAACAGCGACATACAGTACGAAATCCCGGAAGCGGAGGCTTCCGGGCTCGTATCTAAGTTAAGTGGGAAAGGGAGTGCTGTGCTGCTTACTGCAGGAACAGCAGGTTGGTCTGGTCGATGTCGGGGTACTTGTCGGCGATGGTCTTGTAAGTACCGTCGGCGACCAGCTCAGCCACAGCGCCCTCGATGGCGGCGCACATTTCCGCGTCGCCGGAGCGGAAGGCAATGCCGTAATATTCAGCGCCGAGGTCTTCGTTGATGATCTTGAAACCGGCGTTGTTGGCAACATAGGAGGCGGCGACGGGCAGATCGACGAACACGGCATCCACGGCGTTGCCGTCAAGCTCGGTGAAGCACTTGAGGAAGCTGTCGCAGGTGACGATGCTGTCAAAGGTGGCAGCCAGATCCGCGAGGTCTTCGTTCAGCAGAGCTTCGCCGGAGGTGCCGAGCTGAACGGCAACGACCTTACCGGCAAGGTCAGCAGAAGAGGCAAAACCGCCCTCTTCCTTGACCACGAGCACCTGGGTGTTGTAGAAGTACGGCTCGGAAATGACGTAGCCGGCTTCCTTCATGGAATCCAGAATGGTCATGCCGGACCAGACGCAGTCACATTCCTGTGCGTCGAGCTGGACGAGCTTTTCATCCCAGTTCACGCCGAAGACTTCAAAGTTCCAACCTAAGCGTTCGCAGGCGGCCTTGCAGACATCCACGTCGAAGCCGGTGTACTCGCCGTCGTCGCCAAGATAGCTGAACGGGGGATACTCGGGGTCAATGCCCATCGTAAAGGTGACAGGCTCGGCGGTCTGCTCCTGCTGCTGTTCGGGAGCGTCGGTCGAGGGGGCGGGTTCGGCCTGTTCGCCGCAGGCGACGAGCGCAAACATCATTACGAGTGCGAGAAGAAGAGACAGATACTTTTTCATTTTGGGTTCCTCCTGAAAATTTAAGCGCGGGGCGCTTTGTTATTGTGCTATCACTTTAGCATAGTAACATGGTAATGTAAAGATGCAAAACGGACAAAGAATGACAAAAAAACGCCCTAGCTTTTGACAGATATGACAAAAACGGGACGATTTGCCTTGCGCGGACGGCGAAAACGCGCCAAAAGACGCAAAGGAATTGACGGCGGGGCAAAGGACGGGTAAAATAGAAAAAAATCGGCAGAGGAGGGACACCATGAAGCTGACAGTCGTGCGGGCGAACCCCGCGGGGAATATCACGCTCTTTGTGCGAACGAGCGTGGATCGGGCGCAGTACGGCGCGGTGGGCGAAAAGTTGCTCGCGCTGCCGCAGTTCAAAGCCGAGCAGGTCGGCTTCGTTTGCGGTGAGCGCATGGAGATGGCGGGCGGCGAATTCTGCGGCAACGCCACGCGCGCGTTCGGCCTGCTGACCGCGAAAGAGCGGGGACTTGCGGGCAAGCAGCACCTGACGCTTTCGGTGAGCGGCTGCGAAAAAGCCGTCGGCGCGGACGTGGACACGGACGCGGGCACGGCGCGCGCGGAGATGCCGCTGCCGCGCTTTGTTCGCGCGGAGACGGTCGGTGACGTACACGGCACACTGGTGCACCTCGGCGGCATCGCGCATTTTGTTGTGGAGGGCGTTGCGCCGTCGGAGGAATTCTTCGCCGCCGCGGAGCCGATGTTTTTATCGCTCGGCGCGCTTGACGCCTACGGGGTGATCTTCTCAAACGGCAGCAGTATCCGCCCGCTCGTGAAAGTGCCGGCGACGAAGGCGTTCATCTGGGAGGGGAGCTGCGGCTCCGGCTCGCTCACCGCCGCCATCGCGCACAGCGCGGGCATCAGGGACGGCGTATTCGAGCGCGACTACATCCAGCCCGCGGGCACGATCCGCGTGACGGTGGAGCGCCGCGGCGGGGAAGTGACAAGCGCCTATATCGGCGGGAGCGTCACGCTGGATGACCCGGTGGAAGTGGAGATCGAACTCTAAGAGCATACAAAAAGGTATCGGCATCCGTGCGGAAATGGGCGGGTCATTTTCATTTCGGACTATTTTCCGGCCAGCTTTTCCGCGACAATCCGCATCTGTTCTTCGGTCGGCGTCCAGTCAAAGTCGATCTCAACGATGCGGTCCTCGTAGCAGAGGAAATATTTGTTCAGGATGCCCTCGCTGAAATGGAGCTGATACGCTTCCTGAGCAAGCCATGGAGCAGCGTCGATTTTCTCGTAATGGTCAATCAAGATGGAGTAATCCAGACCAACCTTGTCAGTTCGCTTGTTCAGGACACTTTCCTTGCACCAATGGTACAGTGCGGGGACCTTAATGATCGTAAGCGTATAGCTCAAACTCGGCACGTCTGCCCTGACAGCGGGAGCGGCGTCAAATCGCGGCCATTGGTCGACAACGCGCTGACCGAGAAAGACGGATTCGCTCTCACGGTTTTGGCGGATATAGCCGTCAAAATCAACGTCCAGCAAGTCCTCAACATACAACGGCAGCTCATCCTGATAGAGGATCCACGTCATACCGCCATGCTCATAGGTTTCTTCCTCCGGATGGAATAAGCCGGCTTGGGACGCTTTGAGCGTTCCGTGGATGATCGCTGCCAGCATCGCAAAGGCAAGTACAAAATCAACGAGCAGCGTAATCGTGAGATTTGCGCTGCGGGAGACTTTCTTGCGCTTCAGGAACTTCTTCACCGCGTTGACAACGGCAAAAAGCGCGATCATATAGCCGATCATCAGCGTGTAGATCGTGAGCATCATGCGGTCGCCAATGGAAAGCAGGTTGATGAGCATATAGACAAGTGCAAGCACGGACGCTGCCAGAATGATCCTTTGGAAAAGCACATGACTGCGTGTTTCGAGAAATTCACCGTTTTCAGCCGCGTTGACCGCCCTGCGGCGCCAGCGATAGTATCCGCACAACTCAACGACACAAAGCAGGAACAGTAAAACCCAGCAAAAGCCCGTTGAAAGATTGATTGTGCTGGAAAGCAGTCCAATCGGATCCCCCAAAAGGCGAGAGACAAACAGTGCGGCCTGTAGGACAGATACACCCAAAAGGATGAAATAGGAGAGCAAAAAACCTTTCTTTGCCGCTTTATGGATGGTCTGCACCTCCACGACCGGGTCGGTTTCCATCGGGATAGGGTCTTCTTCCTCATTGTAGAATATCTGCATCTGCGCGGATTGGCAGATGAATTTCCAGCCGGAGCGTTCGCTGTAGTCGCGGTAGATCATCTGTCCTTCCTGCGGCTCGGGGTCAAACTCCGACGCTTTCGGATAGTAGGTCACGGCAAAGCGGAGTTTCCTCAGCGGGGTGCGGCGATATGCCCAAGTGAAGCGGTTGATCTCTTTGAGAAGCCAGCCCTGTTCCGCCATCTCCTCCAAATGCTTTTCAATTCCGGAGTGGTCATAGAAAGAGAACGTTTCCAGTCTGCGTTTCAATTCTTTCATCGTAAATCGTCACCTCCAAAAACAGCGGTATAATCAGCGATCTGTGATTGAAGCCTTTGGTATTCTTTTGCAAGGGTATCCTTTCCTGCATCGGTCAGGATATAACTGCGTCTGCGGCCTTCTGCTTTCACTTCGCGGATCATGCCGGCATCCAGAAACTGTTCCAGCAGGTTATACAGCGTTCCGGAACCGACGGTCACTCTCTTGTCTGTCATTTCCGCGATTCTGTCAAATAGATCAATTCCGTAGCACTCCGTTTTAAGGCACAGCAGAACGTAAAACATCTGCTCGGTAAGCGTTTGGAATTTTGGCCTCGGCATGGTGCAGCGCCTCCTATCTCGAATATCGAGTTTCTGCGCGTATTATAATCTCGAATATCGAGTTTGTCAACGGGACAGCAGAAAGTCATAAAAGATCTACAAGTAGAAAACGGCAGACGGGTAGGCGGACCCCGCTGCCTGTAAATAAAAAGATTATACGCTCATCGGCGCTGACAAGATCTGCCGCACTTCGCCCGCCGCGTAGAGCGAGCCGAAGAAGCACACCGCGCCGTCCTCTCCCGCGAGGGCGAGCGCTTTTTTGATGCCGCCCTCCATCGACGCGGCGCTGTGCGCCTGTGCGCCGCGCGCGCGGAGATCCTCCGCAAGCGTGTCGGCGGGAAGGGCGCGGTCACTTGCGGGTGTGAGCGTGACGAACGCCTTGGCGAGCGGCAGCGTGCGCGCAAACATCAAGTGCCAATCCTTATCGGCGAGCACGCCCGCGAGAAACACGAGCTTTTTGCCGCCGTACAATTTTTCGAGCGAGGACGCGAGCGCATCGACGCACTGCGGGTTGTGCGCCCCGTCGATGAGGAAATCGGGATTGCGGCGCACAAGCTCCATCCGGCACGGCCAGCGCGCGGCGGCAAGTCCGCGCGAAATCGCATCGTCGGAAATCGACCAGCCCCGTTCGCGCAGCACCTCCACGGTGTCGAGCACGGCAGCGGCGTTCGTGAGCTGATAATCTCCCAAAAGCGGCAGCCGGTACGGCCCTTTGCCGCGATAGGTGAAAATCTGCCCGTCGAGCGAAGATGCGGATACTTCAAGCGCCTCCGGCGCGGTGACGGTGAGCGGGATGCTTTGCTCGCGGCAAATGTCGCGCACGAGCTGCAAAACTTCCTCCGTCTGCGCGTACAGTACGGCGCGGCTGCCGGACTTCAAAATGCCCGCCTTTTCGCGGGCGATTTTTTCGAGCGTGTCGCCGAGGATGGCGGTGTGCTCCAGACCGATGTTCGTGATGACGGCGATCTCCGGCGCGGAGATGACGTTGGTGGAATCGAGCCGCCCGCCGAGGCCGACCTCCAGCACCACAATATCGCAGTGCATTTCGGAAAAATAGAGAAGTCCAAGCGCGGTCATCAGCTCGAACTCCGTGCAGGGCTCGCCGCAGACTTCCGCGGCGGCAAGCACGCGGTCTGTGAGCGCGACAAGTGCCTCGTCTGTGATCTCCGCGCCGTCCACGCTCATGCGCTCGGTGAAGCGGACGAGGTGGGGCGAAGTGTAAAGCCCCGTGCGATAGCCGGCGGCGGTGATGACGGCGGCGAGCATCGCGCTCGTTGAGCCCTTGCCGTTCGTGCCCGCGACGTGGACGAATTTGAGCGAATTTTCGGGATCTCCCAGCGCACGAAGCAGGGCGCGGGTACGCGCAAGCGTGGGAGGCTGACTCGTCCACGCGCGCTCACGCAGCCGCGCAACGGCGGCGTTTGCGGCGTTATTCATAGGATTTCAGCACGGCTTCGTACACCGCCTCCGCGCGTTTCCAATAGGTGTCGACCAGCGTGTCCAGTTCCGCGTTCAGCGCATCGGCGCAGGCGCGATCAGCCATCAGTTTGGTGTTGGCCTTCACGTTGAGCGCCGCGCCGTAGAGTGCGCTCCAGCACAGCACGACGCCCGTGCCGACGTCGGAGCGCATCATCACGCTGCCCTTGTCCAAAAGCTCCGCGTGCAGGTCGATGGCGCGGCAGGAAAGCCGCGCGATCTCCATCGGTACCTGAGCGGCATCGTGCAGACAGTTTTCGAGTGTCTCAGTACGGGAGGGATCGTCCTTTGGAATGCCATAGGCGCGGGAGAGCGGTTCAAAGGCGTCCGCGTCCGCGTCGATGAGGGCGAGCAGCTGCGCGCGCAGAGCCTCCGCCTCGCCGAGAATGCGGGAAACGTCCGCTTCCACGGCGGCGTATTTTTCCTTTCCGACGGTGTAGTTCGCCACCATCGCCGCGAGCGCCGCGCCGAGCGAGGCGCACAGCGCGGACGCGCCGCCGCCGCCCGGGACGGGCGTTTTGCCCGCGAGCGCGTCGGTAAATTCAGGGAGCGGGAGCTTGCTCGGTTCCATAGGGCAGCCTCCTCAAAAAAGAATTAAAGAATCGTAAAAATGAGTCCCGCGACCGCGATGCTCACAACGATCATCACCGCGCCGTATTTGAGCATATCGCGCGAGGTCGCCCAGCCGGACGAGCCGGCGAGCGCGATGTGCGCGATGGAGGACGGCAGCGCGTAGGCGAGCGACGCGCAGATGCCGATGGCGATCGTCGCCGCCGCAGGGGACGCGAGCAGCGGCGCGGCGAGCAGCACAGGGACGAAGAGATTGAACGACACCGTGGTTGTGACGATGTTGGAGATGAGGTTGGTCATCAACACGGCAAAGACGATGACGAGCAGCAAAATGGGGAAGTTTTCAAGCCGCGGCGCCATGAATTCGCTCACCGCGGGCATGATGCCGTACTCGTCCTTCGTGAGAAATGAGCCCAGCGCGAGCGTCGCGGCGCAGAGCAAAATCGCGCTCCACGCAACGCCCTTGGTGAACCCGTCGCGGATATTGAGGCAGCCGCACGCGGCGAGCACGATGCACCCGATCATCGCGGGCCACGCGGTGCCCAGCGCGTTGAGCTTCGAGAGCGCGTCCGGCGCGATGCCGGTTGCGAGCCAGCAGGCGACGACGCACAGGAACACGGCGACGGAGAAAATCTCTTTTCCCGTCCACTTCGTATTTTCAAAGTGGACGTGGGAAAAATCGTAGTCGCCCTTGATACGCGAGGCAAGCAGCAGGTACGCCGCGGCAGAGAGAATGAGTCCGATGGGCAGGCCGTACTTGAGGTATTCAATGTAGCTAATCGCCGTACCCGTGGCGGTCTCGTAGTAGCCGAGCGCCATGAGCGGGAACGTGTGGGCAATCGGCGTCATCGCGCAGGAGATGGAGGCGAAAAAGCCCGTGCCGACCATCATGTTGCGCGCGAGGGGATCGCCCTTTTCGAGTCCGAGCAGGGCGAAAATCTCCTGCACGATGGAGAAAAAGAGGATGAACACGGTCGTCGGCGCCATGAAGCTGCCGATGACGAGCATCGAGAGGAAGTACGCGCCGACAAAGTGCCGCGCGCTCTTCTTGGCAAAACGGTTGTCGATGAAGTAGATGGCGACGCGGCGCAGCACGCCCGTGGCGCTGAGCGCGTAGGTCAGCACGAAGCTGAAAATGAGGAACAAAATCGTCGCGTTGCCGAACGAGCCGGAAAAGACCGTCGCCGGTTTGACCTCCGGCAGCAGGCACAGCGCGGCAAGACACGCGACGCTGCCAAGCTCGATGGAGCTGGTGATCCACAGCCAGATGGAGCCGACGAAGATGCACAGCATCTGTACGCCCGCCCCCGCGCCGCTCAGCGCGGGCAAAAACAGCAAGGCGAGGCCGATGACGAGGAAACTATTTTTCTTCATGGGTATTCTTCTTCCTTAGATAATAGGTGTGCAAACCACACCGCGGGTATTATACCCAAGTGAAGTGCATTTGGCAAGAAAAATCAAGAAAAATCGGAGGGAACGAAAATGCTCCCTTTATGGTCAACAGCGTTTTTGTTTCACTGTCTCTCATAAAGGGAGCATATCACAGATCATTGAGCGACGCTTTTTTGAGCTTACATATTGTAGTACTTCTCGAACTCAACGGGGTGCGGGATCTTGGAGATCTCGCTGCACTCCTTGCGCTTGCGGGCGATGAAGTTCTTGAGGAGCTCCTCGGGGAACACGCCGCCAGCCGTGAGGAAGTCGTGGTCGGCTTCGAGGGCGTCGAGCGCCTCTTCGAGTCTCGTGGGCAGACCCTTGAGCTTGGCTTTCTCCTCTTCCGGCAGGTCAAACAGGTTGCAGTCGTAGGGACCCCAGCCGTTTTCGTGCGGGTCGATCTTGTTCTTGATACCGTCGAGGCCGGCCATCAGGAGCGCCGCATAGCAGAAATAGGGGTTGCAGGTGGCATCCGGATTGCGCAGCTCGAAGCGGCGCAGCTTCGGGGACTTGGCGTAAGCGGGGATGCGGATGACCGCGCTGCGGTTGCTTGTGGCATAGCCCACAGTTACAGGCGCCTCAAAGCCCGGTACAAGGCGCTTGAAGGAGTTCGTGCTCGGATTCGTGAGCGCGCAGAGGGAAGCGATGTGCTTGAGCAGGCCGCCCATGAACCAGTGCGCCTCCTTCGACAAATGGGAATAGCCGTTGTCATCGGAGAAGACCGGCTCGCCGTCCTTGAGCAGCAGCATATGCACGTGCATTCCGCTGCCGGCCTCGCCGTAGACGGGCTTCGGCATGAAGGTCGCTGTCTTGCCGTACTTCATGGCGGTGTTGTGGATGATGTACTTGATCATCATGGTCGCGTCGGCCATCTGGCTCATCTGACCCAGCAGAGGCTCGATCTCGAACTGACCGGAGGCGCCGACCTCGGGATGGTGGTACTTGATGGCGATGCCGGCATCCTCCATATTCATGCACATTTCACTGCGGCATTCATACGAGGTGTCATAGGGCTTGGCAATGTGATATGCCTTCTGATACGGCACGACACA
>JAZLIU010000049.1:0-2073 GCA_045617565.1 Oscillospiraceae bacterium | reverse complement strand
AGCAAAAAGGGGACTACCCAATCGCAAAAGCTTGTGCTATACTACATCTGTGTTATTATCGGTGTATTGCGAATTGCTCGGAAGGAGGGGAGGCGCATGAAGAAAAAATATGTCTTTCTGCTCAGCATATTCCTGCTGCTGTCGCTTTCCGCCTGCGGATCGGACACTGCGGGAGGGACGCTTTACCGCCTGCCCCGCCTGCCGAATGAGTACGAATCGCTGGAACAGCAGATCGTCGCGCTGCTCACCGCCGGAGCGGAACACACGGCGCCGACATCCGGAAACAACCTCCAGAGCGTGCAGATGGTCGATCTCGACAGCGACGGCGTGGAGGAGGCGGTCGCCTTCTTCCGCAAGGGCGGCGATGAGAAGCCGCTGAAGATCTACATTTTCCGCGCATCGGGTGACATCTACAAGCTCGCCTACACGGTCGAGAGTACGTCGGATTCCATTTACAGCATTGCCTACAACGACCTTGACGGCGACGGGTTCCGCGAAATACTCATGGGTCTTCGCAGCAATCTTGACGTACAGAGTCTGTCTGTGATCAGCCTTCGCGCGAACGAGCCGGAAACGCTCCTGACAACGGGATATTTCCGCTACATCGCCTGCGATATGGACGGCGAGAGCGACAGCCAGGAATTGATCGTTGTGCGCAGCGATGAAGAAAATCTTGCCGTTGCGGACTATTACGTTTGGACGGAGAAAACGCTCGGGCTGCACTCCTCGATCCGCCTTTCCATGGCAAGCGCCGAGGTCGCGCGACTGACGGGCGGCGCGCTGACGAACGGAGAAGCGGCGCTGTTTGTCACGGGTACGATGACCGAGGGCGGGCAGATTACCGATATTCTTGCCGTGCGTGACGGGAATTTGCAGTGCATCAGCGCCGGCGCGGCGGCATCCGGCGAGGTTTCACGCTTTGCCGCACTCTATCCCTCGGACATTAACGGCGACGGCATCACGGAGGTGTCGGTTCCTGTCGCTTTTCCGAAGAACGATCCCGAGGGCGAGACCTACTACCGTATTTTCTGGCGGCAGTACGACGAAAAAGGGGAGTATCGGACGGTCTATCGCACGCTGCACAACGTGCAGGACGGTTGGAGCCTTGTGCTCCCCAAGGAATGGGACGACACGGTTACCATTACCCGCCAGAGCGCGGCGGACAGCAGCACGGTCTCGTTCTACCGCTGTGGTGCGAACGAACCGAAACCGTTTTTGGAGATCCGTGTGCTTACGGACAGCACGCACACCGCGCAGGCAGTATACGGCGGTAGATTTCTGCTGGCAAGGCAGACGGACGCCGTCTATTCTGCCGAGATCTTTGACAGCGATATGATCGACGAGGAGACGCTGCGCGCGTCCTTCGCCCTGCTGACGGCGGAGTGGACAACGGGAGAAAACTGAGGAGAGTGGTATGATGAAAAAGGTGCTTGTTTTGGAGGATGAATCCAGCATCCGCGGATTTATCGTCATCAATCTGCAGCGCGCCGGCTACGAGGTCATCGAGGCGGAGACGGGCGAGGAAGCGCTTAGTAAGCTCGCACAGCATCCCGACACGCGCGTGTGCCTGCTCGACATCATGCTGCCCGGCATCGACGGGTTCGAGGTCTGCCGCCGCATCCGCATGACGAACCCGGGCATCGGCATTATTATGTTAACTGCGCGTTCGCAGGAGGTCGATAAGGTCACGGGACTGATGACCGGCGCCGACGACTATGTGACAAAGCCCTTTTCCCCCGCAGAGCTGACCGCGCGCGTGGACGCGCTGCTGCGCCGCACGGGTGAGGCGTCGGTGAGCAAGAGCGCGGAGATCTCGCAGCCGCCGTTCCTGCTCAACGTCGGCAACCGGACGCTGGAAAAGAACGGCGAGCGCGTGAAGCTGACGCAGTTGGAGTATTCTATCGTCAAGCTTTTTATGGAAAACCGCGGTAAGGCGCTCTCCCGCGAGGAGATTTTGGACGCGATCTGGGGCAAGGGCTACTTTGGCGAGCTGAAGATCGTGGACGTAAATGTGCGCAGGCTGCGACTCAAGATCGAGGACAATGCGCAGGAGCCGAAGTACATCTCCACCAT
>JAZLIU010000048.1:0-2538 GCA_045617565.1 Oscillospiraceae bacterium | reverse complement strand
GCGCTCACCGCGCGCGAGGTAGTCAACACCTACTCCTATGAGGAACTGAGAAGAATCCTCTTTGAATACGGCGAGGAACGCTACGCCCCCGCCATCGCAAAAAAAATTGTGGCACAGCGCGAGCAAAAGCCCATCGAGACGACACTGGAGCTTGCGGAGCTCATTCGCAGCGCGATGCCCGCCGCGGCGCTGCGTGAAAAGCAGCACCCTTCCAAGCGCAGCTTTCAGGCGATCCGCATTGCCGTCAACGACGAGCTCGGCGAGCTTCCGCCGATGCTCGACGCCGCACAGGAAAACCTCAAGCGCGGCGGACGGCTTGCCGTCATCACCTTCCACTCGCTGGAGGATCGCATCGTCAAGCGGACGATGCAGGAGTTTGCACAAGGCTGCATCTGCCCGCCGAGCTTCCCCGTGTGCGTATGCGGCAGGAAACCGAAAATGAGGCTCGTCACCCGCAAACCCATCGTTTCGCAGGAGGATGAGCTAAGCGAAAATCCCCGCGCCCGCAGCGCCAAACTGCGCGTGGCGGAAAAATGCTGAAAGCATAACTGAAATCAAAAACGAAAGGAGAGATTGCCGTGGCACGTCAGCGCGAAAACGCAGAAGCGAAAAAGTACCCGTATGGCGGCGGCCGTGTCGAGGGCAATCTCGCCTATGACTTTGACTATGAGCAGAGGCGCACGCAGCGCACCGAGCGCCGCGCGGAGGAAAAACCGCGCAAGGCGCAGCGGCAGGAGGCGAAAGTGCAGACCACCGTCCGCACAAGGGCGCGTCAGCGGGTGTCGCTCGCGGCACTGGCAGGCTTCACGGCACTTGCCGCGATGGTGCTGGTGCTCGTGATGAGCTACGCGAAGCTGACGGCGATCTCGTCGGATGTGGTGTCGATGAAAAACGAACTCACCGCGCTGCAGGATGAGCACGTTACGCTCCTGACGCGCTACGAACAGACCTTCGACCTTTCCGCCATCAAAGAAGCCGCCGAAGCGACGGGCATGGCGAAACCGAGCGCCTCGCAGATTTTCTATGTGGATCTCTCCGAGTCGGACAGCGTAGTGGTATATCAGCAGGGCGGCGGCAATATCTTCAGCCGCGTCTTTACCTCGCTGGGGCACGGAATGTGCTCTGTCGTGGAATATTTCAAATGAGCGAAGCTATACATAAGGAGTAAGGAGCTTCCTTACTCCTTGTTTTCCTGTTAGAGGAGGAACGAAACCGTGGCAGAAGGCCAGAAAAGAAAACCGGAATCCGCACGCCAAGCTAATCGGACGATCCAGCTGCGAACGCTTTTGCTGCTGGCGATTTTTGGCGTCGGCGTATTTGTGCTGCTCTTTATAAAGCTCTATCAGTGGCAGATCACGCAGCACGAGCAGCTCCAGTCCCTCGCCGTTTCGCAGCAGACGCTCAAAACGGCGGTCGAGGCGAGCCGCGGCACGATCTATGACCGAAACGGAAACATCCTCGCTATGTCCTCCACGGCGGAAAACATTTTTCTCTCCCCGTATGAGATCGAAAAGTACGAGCAGGATAAGGCACTGATCGCGCAAGAGCTTTCCGCCATTCTGGACGTAGACGAGGACAGTATTTACGACCACATGGAAAAGACCTGGTCGCAGTACGAGGTCATCCGTGAAAAGGTCGATCAGGAGACGGCGGATCGGGTTCGGCAGAGCATCAACGACAATAAGTTCCGCGGGATCTTTCTCGAGCCGACCACAAAACGGATTTATCCCTACGGGCCGCTTGCGTCCAACATGATCGGCTTTACCAACAAAAACGGCGGCGCGTACGGTCTGGAGGCCGTGTATGATGAGGAACTGACTGGTGAGCGCGGTATGGTGGTGACAGCAAAGGACGTCAACGGCACGTCGGTGCTCTACCAGTACGAGCAGTATTTCGACGCGCAGGACGGGAAAAGCCTCAACACCACCATCGACACGACGATCCAGTATTATCTGGAAAAGGGCGTGCAGGAACTGGAAGCCCGCTTCGGTACCGGCAAGGGCGCGACGGGCATCGTGATGGACTGCAAGACCAACGCCGTGCTCGCCATGGCATCGCTGCCCAATTACGATCTCAACAACCCCAGTACGCTTTACAGCGATATTCTCACCACCGGCATGACGGAGGAGGAGATCACGGAGCATACATCCGACCTCCGGCTCAAGCAGTGGCGCAACAAGGCCATCAACGATACCTACGAGCCTGGTTCCACGTCCAAGACGCTCCCGCTTGCCATGGCGCTCGAAGAGGGCGTGGCCAACCTGAACCCCAGCTTTTCCTGCGGCGGCGCGGTCAATGTTGAGGGCGAAACCATCCACTGCCCCAAGCGCGACGGACACGGCACACAGAATCTGACGACAGCGTTTGCACACTCCTGCAACCCCGCGTTCATCAACATCGGGCTTCGCATCGGCAATGAGAAGTTCTACGATTATATGAATGCGTTTGGCCTTGTGGAAAAGACCGGAATCGACACCACAGGCGAGGCGGTCGGCTTCGTCAATAAAGAAATCACCTACTCCACGCTGGCGCTTGCAT
>JAZLIU010000047.1:0-5058 GCA_045617565.1 Oscillospiraceae bacterium | reverse complement strand
CGCTGCGCAGTATGAAGAGGCGAAAGCCATCGCAGACGACCACATCAAGGTGCGCCGCGGCGCGGAGCTGGGCGAAATTACGGCGGTGGACACCGCCATCGGCGACCATCTGCTTGCCACCGCGCCGCCGCTCGACTTCACCATCGGCTCCGTGCACGGCTTCATGAAGGACGGCGCGATGCTCGATCTGTGCTGGATCAAGGAGCGGGACGAGGGGCTGTGGGATACGGCGATCCGACTGTACTTAGCGGAGGTGCGTAAGCTCATCGACTGGGGCAAATTCAACGTCCTCGGTCATCTGATGCTGCCGCTGCGCTATGCCAAAGAGGACTGCGGCATGAAAGACCTCAGCTTTGCGCCGTACCGCGACGAGGTGGCGGACATTCTGGAGAAGCTGATCGGCAAAAACCTCGGCATCGAGATCAACACCAACCGCGGCAACGATCCGCTGCCCGACGAGCCGTGGCTGAAGCTCTACCGAGACCTCGGTGGCGAGTTTATCACAATGGGCAGCGACGCGCACAGTCCGAACTTCATCGGCTGCGCGATGGAGGCGCGGCAGGAGCTTTTGAAAAACTGCGGCTTCCGCTATTTTGCGACGTTCGCGGAGCAAAAGCCGATTTTCCACAAACTATAAAGAAAAAGCACAAAAATGCACAGAACAAGGAGAAAATCACCATGAAAATTGCAATGGGCTGCGATCACGGCGGCTTTGAACTCAAGGAGAAGATCAAAAAAGAGCTTCAAGAGCAGGGACACGAGGTCAAGGACTGCGGCACCTACTCGCTCGAGAGCTGCGACTATCCCGTGTTCGGCGAAGCGGCGGCGCGCGCCGTGGCGAGCGGCGAATGCGAACGTGGCATCGTCATCTGCACGACCGGCATCGGCATTTCCATCGCCGCGAACAAGGTCAGGGGCATCCGCTGCGCGCACTGTGCCGATGCGCTCGAGGCGACACTTTGCCGTCAGCACAACAACGCCAATGTGCTTGCCATCGGCGCGGGTTTTACAGGTCCGAAACTGGCGAGCGTGATGGTGCACTCGTTCCTTTCCACCGAGTTTGAGGGAGGTCGGCATGAGCGCCGCGTGGCGCTGATGGACGCCATCGAGGGCTGAGAAAGCGTGAGAACAGCAGGGGCAAAAGTTTTTGTTGACATTTTGCCCCTGTTCCCATAGGATAGGAAAAATTCGAAACAGGGGGAGGTGAGCCGATGGCAAAAGTAAAAGGGACGCGCGGATACAACAACTACCGCGGGCGCGGCAGCGGCGGAAGGAAGCTACTTGCCGTGCTGCTGGTGCTGATCGTAGCGGCATCGGCCGCCTTTATGGTTGCACAAAGGCACGTCGTATACGAGGCGGACGGCAGCTTCCATTTTGACCTGCCGTGGGGCAAGCGTCCGACGGAGAAAAAGGCAGATGCGTCGCCGAACGGCGAAAGCGCGCCGAAAACACCGCAGAGCGATCTGGAGATCGTGGTGGAAGCGCCTGCCGACACGAATCTGTATGCTTGCGAATTGGATGAGTCCGTGCTGCGCGGAAGCTGGGAGACGGCTGCCGCCGCACTGGACGGGAAGATCAACGCCGTCGCGGTGCGCGTGAGAGCGGCAGACGGAACGCTTCTGTACGATTCGCACGTTGCCGACGCTGTGGACTGCGGCGCAGTCGTTGGCAGCAGCGTGGCACGCACGACGATCAAGGCTCTGACGGAGTCCGATTATTACACCGTCGCGTGCTTCAGCGCCCTGCATGACAATTACTTTTCGTTTGCGCATATGGTCGACGCGGCGGTGCAGCAGATCAATTACAGCGGCTATATCTGGTACGCGCCGGACAGCACGTTCTATCTGGCACCGGAGAAGAAGGCGACGCGCACTTACCTTGCCGCGCTTGCTGCCGAGGTGGCGGAGATGGGGTTTGACGAGCTGCTGCTCGATGAGTTTTGGTATCCCACTGCGGGCCGCCTGAGCAACATCAAGACCGACGAGCGCACGATGACGCAGAGCGCAGCGCTGTGTCTGCTCGCCGACGAGCTGAAAGCCGCGATCGGAGAGAGCAAGCTGTCCGTCCGCATGGACGAGGAGACGTTCCTTGCCGGCAGCAACGAAGCGTCCGGCGTGAATGTTGCAGAGCTAATAAAGCACGTTGACCGCATTTACGTGGAGACGGCGAAAGAGCAGCTTCCCGCGCTCAATGAGCTTGCGGAGAAATACGGCTGCGAGATGATTCCCATCCTTGCAGACGCCGCACCGGACGGCTCATACTTCATCGCGAGATGACACATAAACGCACAAAAAAGAGCAGCCTCATGGGCTGTACCCCTTCGGGGGCAACAGCGTTTTTTCGCCGCCGCCCATGAAGTGAGTATAAAAAAGACAGCCTTTCGGCTGTCTTTTTTTGGTGGCACAAGGCGCGGGGCAGTAGAACGCCCTGCTGTAATCCGCCGTCAATTTCCATCAGGGTGATCGTGCGGTCATCCCCGGAATAATTGAAGGTCAGTACCACCTTGTCATCGTAGACAAACACCGAATTGACAAAGGTCTTGATCAGTTGTTTTTGACAGTCAGGATCGGTGTAGTCCATTTCGGCAAATCTGTGCAGGAAATAGGCAATTTGCTCTTTTTTGAGCCCAAGATCCTTTCGCAGCTGCGCCGCGGCGAGCGCGGATTGAAGCTCCTTCTTTTGCTCCGCAAGCTCATCCATGCGCTGCTTGGTGGCGTCGTTAAAAATTCCAGCTTCCAGCGCCTTCACGAGATTGGAAATGGATTTTTCCACGTCAGACAGCGCGCTTCGCAGAGATTCGGTATAGGCAGTCTCCGTATTCTGCGACAGATAGTATTGATAGGTGTTCTCCGCGATGAATTCTAAAAGATCCTCATCCTTCAGCAGCTCGATCACATATTTCAGCACAAGGTTCTCAATCCATTCGCGGCGGACGGATTTCTTGTCGCAATGCTTTTTTCGCTGCTCCACGCAGGAATAGTAATGGTGCCTTGTTCCTGTATGGCTGGTGCCACAGACGCCGACCATCATCGCCCCACACTTCCCGCAGAACAGCTTTTCCGTCAGCAGATAATCGACCTTGGAGTTTTTATGCGCGGCGGCCTTTTGATTGTATTTCAGCAGCTCTTGTACCTTGTAGAAGGTCTCCTCGTCCACAATGGGAGGGATCGCGTTTTCAATGCGAATTTCATCCTTGTAGGTATATACGCCGATGTATTTCTCGTTCTTCAGCATCGTGCGGAGACTGTTATTCGTAAAGGGACGTCCGTGCAGGGTGCGAAGGCCCTTACCGTTCAAAATCCGCACAATCTGCGCGATAGTCTTTCCCTCCGCGTAAAGCTCATAGACCATACGAACGGTCGGCGCGGTTTCCGGGTCGATCACAAACTTTTTGTCGGGGCCGGTCACATACCCCAACGGGCGGTTTCCGCCGGTGCTTTGCGCTTTCGCGGCGCTGGCTCTCTGCCCGCGGCGGATATTCTGAGAGAGCTGTTCGGAGTAGTAGGCCGCCATCCCCTCAATCACCGCCTCCAGAATAATGCCCTCCGGCGTATCGGGAATGGACTCCGCGATATAAAAGATTTTAACGCCATTCTTTTTCAGATGGTACTTGTTCAGCGCGATTTCTTCCTTGTTGCGGCCAATGCGGTCTGTTTTCCACACGATCAGCGCGTCGAACGCCCGCTTTGCCGCGTCGGAAAGCATCAACTGAAACTGCTCACGGTTGTCATTTCGCCCTGTTTGCGCCCTGTCGCAGTATTCGTGTATGATCGTCAGGTCATGCGTCTCGGCAAACCGCCGCGCCTCTGCGAGCTGTCCCTCAATGGATTGCTCTCCCTGCCGATGACTTGAGTATCTCGCGTATACAACGGCGTTCATGGCGTTTCTCCCATTCGCGGCAGCTCAAGAATCGTCCGTATTACCGCCTTGTCCTTGTCTGACGCTTTGTCGTACTTTCTCGCCACCTCACGCGCCTCAACAGAAAGCTCACCCGCTTTATAGGAGGTATTTCCGGTCCACACCTCCAGCGGCACGCCAAGCGTTTCGGAGAGCCTGAACGCGATCGGCAGCGGAGCCTCCTTCATGCGCCGGAAGATGATCGTGCGAACCTGTCGATCTGTCAGTCCCGTGACGCGGACAATGTCGGAAATCAGCAGTCCCATCTCCATTGTCACATCAATAAAGATTTTGTAGAAGGGCTTTCCCTCCTGCGTACAGACAGATTCAAAGGCGTCCTCCCGCTCGTTATCGCCCATAAGGTAATCAACAGACACATTCAACGATTGCGCGTACTTCTCCACCAAGGATATCTTGGGGATGCGCTGTCCGCTCTCGTATCGGCTCAGCACTTGCTTGGAGGTGCCGATCCGCGCGGCAAATTCGTCCTGCGTTTCACCGATCTCCTTGCGGATCCGGCGAAGGCGTGTCCCAAAACTGACGGGCTCACGGGCAAGCTCCGAATTGCCGTATAGCTCCTGAATCCGCTTGCTTTCGCTATCCATTTTATCCGCCTCCTTTTGTAAGCCGTAAGCATATTAAAGCACATAATGTCACCGTTGTCAACTTTTATAATACTATCTTCTGAAATCATCTCCGATTGGTTGACTTTTGGCGCGATACACGCTATACTGCGATTATCACCAATCAACCGTTGCGGAAGAGCGTTTTGACGCCGCAAAAGTCACCGGACGGTTGATTGACGAGGAGGTGTTCGCAGGAAGCTATGCAATTCGGGTGAGTCCCGAAACGATCCCACGCGTGGAACAGAAAAACCTGTGTGCCGCGTTTCTGGAAGCCGCTATCCGGTTTTACGACAGTTCGGAGAATCAAGCGGCGTTTGAGCATTGGCGCGCGGAGAAAGGAGGTTGTTCGAATGGATCAGAAAACCGCAAATGAGCTGAGGAAAAGGTATCCCAATCATATTCCGCTTGAAGTCGCCGGCAAGCTGTTGGATGTCTCCCCTCGTCAGCTTTCACGGCTGGTAGCGGAAGGACGCGAGCCGTTTGCCTCGATCGGTGCGAACATCGGCACAAAGCAGAGCTACGTCCGTATCTACAC
>JAZLIU010000046.1:0-2685 GCA_045617565.1 Oscillospiraceae bacterium | reverse complement strand
CCCATCTTCTCGATCATGTCCTGCTCGTAGGTGAGCTGACGGCGCAGCGCGTCGCTGCCTTCGCCGTAGCGCTCGTGATAGCCCTCGTCGCAGAGCTTTTTGAAGTAGGAAAAGCTGTCGTACCCCTCCGGCAGCTTGAATTCCGGCAGGTGGTACTTGCCGAACGTGAACTCGACGTTGCACATTTCGGCGATTTTGCCCGTATTCTCGACGGCTTCCGGATACTCGGGGAAAAGCGCCGCCATCTCCTCCGTGGTGCGGAGGTAGAAGTTCTGCGGCTCGTAGCGCATCCGGTTCTCGTCGTCCACGGTCTTGCCCGTCTGAATGCACAAAAGCACGTCATGTGCGTAGGCGTCCTCTTTTCGCAGGTAGTGGGCGTCGTTCGTCACGACGAGCGGCAATCCTGTTTCCTCGTGCAGGCGCAAAATGCCCTGATTGACGATCGCCTGTTCGCGGATGCCGTGATCCTGCAACTCAAGATAAAAGTGATCCTTGCCGAAAATTTCAGCAAGCGTCAGGGCGTATTCCTTTGCGCCCTCATAGTTGCCACCGCGAATTCTGCGCGGAATTTCGCCCGCGAGACAGGCAGAGAGCGCGATAAGTCCCGTGCTGTGCTCGCGCAGCAGGTCAAGGTCGATGCGCGGCTTGATGTAAAAGCCCTCGACGTGCGCCATAGAGACAAGGTAGGAAAGGTTTTTATACCCCTCCTCATTCTCGCACAGCAGCACCAGGTGGCGGGCTTCACTGTCAAATTCGTGCTGCTTATCAAAGCGCGTGCGCGGCGCGACGTAGACCTCGCAGCCGATGATGGGCTTGATGCCCTCCGCCTTGCACGCGCGGTAAAAGTCGATCGCCCCGTACATCACGCCGTGGTCCGTAATGGCGCACGCGGTCTGCCCCATCTCCTTCACGAGCTTCGGAAGGTCTTTGATGCGGCAGGCTCCGTCGAGCAGACTGTATTCGGTATGGACGTGCAGATGGGCAAAAGACATCGGTTATTTTTCCTCTTCTCTGATGATCTCCTCGACTAGCTCCACCGTCAGCGCAATGTAGTGGTCGCAGTTGGCTTTTGCGCCCTTTTGGGCGTATGTGTCACTCTGATACTGCGCCTCGCGCGGCTTGATGACGCGGCAGAGCGTGTCGCCCTGCTTTTCGGCAAAGCGGCTTTGCAGCTTCTTCGTCAGCTCCGCGTTGTACGCCTTTCCCGCCGCGCCCGTGGTCGGGTCGTGCGGGAACAGCATCCCGAGCACCATCACGCCGCCGATGAGCGCACCGCAGACGCTACCCGTGCGCAATCCACCGCCCATGCCGGACGAGATTCCGTAGCACTGCTGCTCGGTAAGGCCTGTTTTATCGCGAAACGCCATCAGCACGGACGTGCAGCAGTTGAGTCCGGAATGGTGGGTGTCAATAGCAGTCTGAATACGATCCATGGTTATCTCTCCTTTGCAAGTTCCATCAGTTTTCGGATGCGGTGGTTGAGACACGATTTTGTCAGCGGTGGGTCAAAGGTCGCGGCAAGCTCAGAAAGCGTCAGCTCCGGCTGCAAAAGCCGCGCCACGGCGACCTCCTGCAGCTTCACCGGCAGATCGTTGATCGCGCCGGACTCGGTCAGGCGTGTAAAGGCTTCCACCTGTTCATGCGAGGCGCTGACGGCTTTATCCAGGTTTGCAGCGTCGCAGTTGACGCGGCGGTTGACGGTGTTGCGCATCTCCTTTTCAACCTTTGCCGCCATGATCTCCATGGCGCACACGGGCGCACCGATGAGCGTGAGCAAGTCCTCAATATGCTCGCTCTGCTTAAAATAGATGACGCTGCTGCCCTGCCGCACCAAACTTTTCGGCGTGAAACCCATCTCACACAGCAGCGCTTCGACCTCTTTTGCCGCCTGCAAATGCGAGGTGGTCAGCTCCAGATGATAGCGCTTGTGCGGGTCGGTCACGCTGCCGCCGGCGAGGAACGCACCACGCACGAACGCAGTGCGGCAGCACTCGTCCTCCAGCAGCGCAAAATTGAGGTGCAGCGCGTAATGCGAATCTCTATCGTAACCGAGGGCGTGAAAGATAGCCGCGAGCTTTTTTTCATCGGTGATGCGAAAGATCAGCTTTCCGCCGCTCTTGCTCTCCGGCAGCACGTCAAACCGGACGGAAAACGCCTTTTGGAAGAGCTTGGGCAGCCGCTCGGCAAACGCATCGTTCTCCGTCACGATGCGAACCTCATTGCTGGAAAAGGCGCTGGCGTAGAACAGTACGCCGCCGCTCTCCGCGACTGCGCAGCAATGGCGCGAAAGTGCGTTTCTGCACACCTCGGCCTTAACGTCATAGGCAAATGACAATGCGTTCACCTCCCTCTTCCGCCGTAAAACGCTTACCGCGTCATGTCGCGGTGATTTTCAAATGCGGGATAGCCGAGCTGGTTGAAAAAGCTGTTGAGCCGACGTGCAACGGATACGCTCCTGTGATGTCCGCCCGTGCAGCCCACAGCGATGACGAGCATCGTCTTGCCCTCCTCGCTGTAAAGCGGCAGGAGGTATGTGAGCAGCCCCTCAAGCTTTTCCATCAGGGTTTTCGTCTGCGGCGCGTCCATCACATAGTCGTAGACCTCTTTGTCCATGCCGGTCTTGTTCTTGAGCTCCGGCACATAGAACGGATTGGGCAGGCACCTTACGTCGAACACAAGATCGGC
>JAZLIU010000045.1:0-4316 GCA_045617565.1 Oscillospiraceae bacterium | reverse complement strand
CGTTGTTGAGCACCGTCGGCTTCGCCCACAGACCGTGATCGACCGTGCGCGGCGGCTTGACGCGCGGCATACCACGTTTACCCTCGATGGAGGCGGTCAGCGCGCTGCCCTCGCCGCAGACGAATGCGCCTGCGCCGCGGTTGATGTGCAGATGGAAGCTGAAGCCGGTTTTCAGGATATTGTCGCCGAGCAAGCCCAGTTCTTCCGCCTTTGCCATCGCGGTGCGCAGACGCGCGACCGCCAACGGATATTCGGCGCGGACGTAGATGTAGCCCTCCGATGCGCCGGTGGCGATGCCCGCAATCAGCATACCTTCGATGACGCTGTGGGGATTGCCCTCCATGACGCCCTGATCCATGAATGCGCCGGGGTCGCCCTCGTCGCCGTTGCACACGATGTACTTCACGTCGGAGACATTCTTGCGCACGCTTTCCCACTTGCGTCCGGCGGGGAATCCGCCGCCGCCGCGGCCGCGAAGACCGGAGTCGGAGATCGTCTGGCAGATCTCCTCGCCGCTCATGTCGAACAGCGCCTTTTCAAACGCCGCGTAACCGCCGAGCGCGAGGTATTCATCCAAATCCTCCGCGTCGCTCTTGCCGCTGTTCTTGAGGACAAGGCGCTCCTGATTTTTATAGAACGGGATGTCGTCGCGCTTTTGATAACGCTGACCGCCGTTTTCGTAGAGCAGGCGCTCGATGACCTCGCCGCCGAGGATGGTCTTTTCGATGATCTCGTCGCAGTCCTCGACGTGGACGTGCGTATAGGTCACGCCGAGCGGCTCGACGGTGAGCAGCGGACCGATCTCGCAGAAGCCGTGGCAGCCGCTCTTCTTGAGATGGAAGCCGTCGCCGTGCGCTTCTTCCTTGAGAGAAACGGCGACCTCAATGCCGTGCTTTTCGCATTCGGCCTTGAGATAGTCGTAGACCTTCATGGAGCCGCTGGCGATGCAGCCCGTACCGGCGCAGACCAGCACCTGACGCTGCTGCGCGGCAAGGAGCTTTTTCGCTTTTTCACGAAGCGCGTCCAGCTTTTCACGTGTGAGCTTTGTATCAGCCATTGCTCTGCGCCTCCTTCCTGCGGATGTCCTCGAGCAGCGCGATGGCGCTCTCCGGCGTCATCTTCGCGTGTACCTCATCGTTGATCGTCATCGCCGGCGCGAGGGAGCAGGCGCCGAGACACGCAACCGTTTCGAGTGTAAAGAGCTGATCGGCAGAGGTCTTCTGCTTGCCGGTCAAACCCAGATATTCATGCAGCGCATCGTAGATCGGCTGGGATTTGCGGACGTGGCACGCCGTACCGCAGCAGACCTTGATGATGTACTTGCCCTTCGCTTCGAGTGAGAAGTTCTCATAGAACGTCGCTACGCTGTAGACCTTGGCGATGCCGATGTCCAGTTTCTCCGCGATACATTCCAAAGCGGACTGGCTCAGGTAGTTGAATTCGTGCTGGATGTCCTGCATCATGGCGATGAGGCTTTCCCGCCTGCAGCCGTAGCCGTCCACGATCTGCTCCACCCGTTCGAGCATGTCTTTTTCTGACGTCATAGTATACCTCCGTTTATCTATAGCAAATTAACATCGAAAAATATAATAGCACATCAAATGTTTGGTGTAAATGAGAGATGCACAAATGATTCATTGATTTTACGGATAAATACAAGGGTATGTATCATTTATTTATAATCATGATGCTGCACGCGCAATCTGCAAAAAAGTACGTGAGATCATTCGGTCTCACGGCACTTCTAATTCAATTTTTATGGCAAAATTTTATGGCAAAAAGCAAAAGTCCCGAAATCTCATCGACTTCGGGACTTTTACTGGTACGCCGTGAGGGATTCGAACCCCCGGCCTTCTGGTCCGTAGCCAGACGCTCTATCCAGCTGAGCTAACGGCGCATGTCCAACCTCTGGACAGCTTCGCTATCATAGCACACCGATTTTGAAAAAGCAAGGGGTAATTTGAGATTTTTTTCAAAATATTTAGTATTCGGATACGCGCCTGAGCGTCGGCATGATCAGCACGGAGAGCGCACCGCCGAGCAGCGCGGTAATGAGCTGTGTGAGGGAGAAGGTCACGCGCGCGGCGGCAAGCGCCGGAGCGGGCAATCCTGTCGCGGGGCCGAGCAGCGAAAGGAGCAGCAGCGAGATCGTTCCGCCCATAAATGCCGCCTTGAGGATGGCACCGAACAGCGTGCCGAGCAGGAGATTTCGGGTGCAGAGTTTTTTGCGAATGCTCACCCACACCGACACGGCGAGGATGGCGTTGCCCGCCATGACGCACGGAACGATCATCGGGATTGCGCTCATCAGCGGGCTTCCCGTGATAAGCCATGAGGTCAAGGGCGTGATGAGCGAAAGCGCCACGGCGCTCCAAAGCCCGCAGAACACGGCGGCGAGGATGAGAATGCAGTTGATGACGGGGCCGGTGAGATACACCGAGGTGTTTTTGAGAAACTGACTTGCGATGCACAGCGCGAGCAGAAGCGCGGTAGAAGTGAGTTGCCGGATTTTCAAAAAAAAGCCTCCTATTTTTTGATTTTGCTCATTATAGTGCAATGGCGGAAAAATTGCAATGGGGGAAGCCTTGTACGAAGAGAAAATGCGCTCTTACACTGCGGAGAAAACATCTTGCGTTTTCTAAGGGGAAAGGGTAAAATAGCAAACTGCGGAAAGTTGCCGCATACCATGGGAGAAACCGAGAAAGGAGCCCGAACCATGAAAATATATCAATCCGTAGCCGACCTTGCGGGAAATACCCCGCTGCTGGAACTGTGTCGCTATGAGGAAAAATACGGCCTGCAGGCAAGGCTGCTTGCCAAGCTTGAGTGCTGCAACGTCGCCGGCAGCGCCAAGGATCGCGTGGCGAAGCACATGATCGAGTGCGCCGAGCGCGACGGAAAGCTCTCTGCGGGCTCCGTCATCATTGAGCCGACGAGCGGCAACACCGGCATCGGCCTTGCCGCGATGGCGAAGGCGCACGGCTACCGCGTCATTCTCACGATGCCGGACACGATGAGCCGCGAGCGCTGCGATCTGCTGCGCGCTTACGGGGCGGAGCTGGTGCTCACGCCCGGCGCACAGGGTATGGCGGGCGCGATCGAAAAGGCGGAGGAGCTCGCGCGGGAAAATCCGAACAGCTTTATCCCCTCGCAGTTCGACAATCCCGCAAATCCCGAGGCGCATTATCTGACCACCGGTCCCGAGATTTGGGCGGATACCGACGGGGAAGTGGACATTTTCGTCGCGGGAGCCGGCACCGGCGGCACAGTCTCCGGCACGGGACGCTTCCTCAAGGAGAAGAACCCCAACGTGCAGGTCGTCGCCTTTGAGCCGGCGTCCTCGCCGCTCATCACGAAAGGCGTGGCGGGCGCACACGGCTTGCAGGGCATCGGCGCGAACTTTATCCCGAAGAACTACGACGCGAGCGTCATTGACGAGGTGCTCTGCGTGAGCGATGAGGAGGCCTACGCCGCCGGACGCGCTCTGGTGCGCTGCGAGGGCGTGCTCGTGGGCATCACGGCGGGCGCCGCGCTCCATGCGGCAACGGTACTGGCGAAGCGTCCGGAGAACAAGGGCAAGATGATTGTCGCACTTCTGCCGGACGGCGGCGACAAGTATCTGTCAACGCCGATGTATCAGGAGGGATGAACCATGATAAATGAAAAGCGCAGTCAAATTATCAAAGACGCGGCAGAAAGAATAGCGCAGGGCTACCGTGACGCCGTCATCCCCATGTACGGCGACGCGCTGCACTTACCGAGCAGGGAAGCGGTCATTGAGATCATTCGCGACTGCCAGAAGCTCCTGTTTCCGGTGTATTACGGCAACAAGGATCTGCTCAAGCTCCCCGGCGAGCAGTACAGCGCGCTTTTGATGGAGCACATCCATGAAAAGCTCACGCGGCAGATCGCCATGACGATGGAGGATACGCACGAAAACTATCACAAGGCGGAGGGCATCTGCGACGATTTTATCGGGCGGCTGCCCGACATTCAGGCGATGCTGATGAAAGACCTTGAGGCGAACTTCGAGGGCGACCCCGCGGCTTACAGTATGCAGGAGGTCATCTTCTCCTATCCCGGTCTCTTTGCTATTTTCATCTACCGCATCGCCCATGAGCTGTACTTACAGAAAGTCGCCATGATCCCGCGCATTATGACGGAATACGCCCACTCGCAGACGGGTATCGACATCAACCCCGGCGCGACGATCGGCGAATACTTCTTCATTGACCACGGCACAGGCATCGTGATCGGTGAGACGACGATCATCGGAAACAATGTCAAGATGTATCAGGGCGCGACGCTTGGTGCAT
>JAZLIU010000044.1:0-6335 GCA_045617565.1 Oscillospiraceae bacterium | reverse complement strand
GCATCAAATACGAAACATATTTCAAACTGCTCATTGCAACGGGGATGCGGCGCGGTGAATGCTGTGGTCTGAAATGGTGCGACATCAACTACTGTGATCGTTCCATTCATATCCGCCGCAATGTCGTCAAGCTCACAGGCGAAGAAATCATCGTTAAGGAGCCGAAAACCAGCGCCGGTGACCGCTATGTTTACTTCTCCGCCGAACTCGAAAGCCTTCTGAAAGAGTACCGCGAATATTGTAAACACGAAGCCGATGCGTATGAAAGCTATAAACTCTCCGATGACGATTTCATCTTCCGCCGTCACGACTCGCAGCTTCCGATGACGCCCACCACGTTTACATGGCGGTTCAAGCTCATTCTCAAGAAAAACAATCTTCCCGAAAAGCTGAATGTCCACTCGCTGCGGCATACGAATGCCAGTTTAATGATCGCAAACGGTGCTGACGTTGCGACCGTCGCAGGTCTTCTGGGACACTCGCAGGTCTCGACGACGCTCGATATCTACACCCACGCCTTCGATAAGAACAAGCGCGAGGCAAGCAGACAACTACACGAAACGCCGGAGCTGTGATGGGTGCCGCGCGGCATCAAGCCATAAAAAAAAGAAGGTAATCCACATCGAATTACCTTCTCTTTGGTATGCCCGGCCGGATTCGAACCGGCGGCCTCGTGAGTCGGAGTCACGCGCGCTATCCAGCTGCGCCACGGGCACATATATGCGGCTTCCGCTTTTGTGCGGTAGTCAGTTTTTTGAAAACAGTGGTCAAATAGTAGTCAAAGGCGCGGCTTTTTTATCTCTGCATTCCCCCAAGCCCTTGAACTGCAAGGCTTTTTCGAATAGCTCTACAGAATATGCCTGAAACGTCGGAGTCTGACGCTCTATCCAACTGAGCTACGGGCACATATTCTGTTGCTTGCTTTCTAAGCCAGCTTTCATAGTATAACAACTTTCCCGCTTCGTGTAAAGATAAATTTGACGCAAAAAGATTGTTAAAAAAGTTGACAAGTCCTGAATTTTCATCTAAAATGTATTTGGAATAAATATTATGCAAATAAGGATGTTTTTCATGAAAAAGCAACGCATTTCCGACGCGGTCATTCGCCGCCTGCCCCGCTATTACCGCTATCTGGACGATCTGCATTCCAAGGGGATCGTGCGCATTTCGTCGAACTCGCTCGGCGTGCGCATGGGCATCACCGCCTCACAGATCCGGCAGGACTTGAGCTGCTTCGGCGAATTCGGGCAGCAGGGCTACGGCTACAATATCGTTGAGCTGCGCGCGGAGATCGGTCATATTCTCGGCGTCGACACGCAGCGCCGGCTCGTGATCGTCGGCGCCGGTCACCTGGGTCACGCGCTGATGCAGAACTTTGACTTTGTGCAGGGCGGCTTTGCGCTCGACACCGCGTTTGACGTCTCGCCCACGCTGATCGGCACCAAGGTCAATTCGGTACTGATCCGTCCGCTTTCGGAGCTGGAAGACTATTTTGCCGCGCTGCATCCTGCCGTCGCTGTACTGACCGTGCCGAAAGCCTCCGCGCAGGAGACTGCCGAGCGTCTGGTGGCGCTGGGCGTCAAGGGGATCTGGAACTTCACCAACACGGAGCTTTCCGTCCCGGACGACGTGTTCGTAGAGGACGTTCACTTTGCGGATAGTCTCCTCACGCTCAGCTACCGCATCTCCAAGGATGCGGAGACGGAGGAGGTGGAGGGATGAAAAAACGCACTTTGTTTTTTATCCTCGCCGTCGCCTGCACGCTCCTGATCGGCAGCGCGCTTGCTTCCGGCGGCGACGCGGGCGATCCGCTCATTTCGCTCAGCTTCCTTACTAAGACGTTTACCGCAAACGTCGACAAGTCCGCAAATGAAGCGCTCGACCGCTCCGATAAGACACTCTCTGACGACGCTACGGCGCAGTGGAAAAAAATTCTTGCCGCAGCCGAAGCCTCCGTCGGCACGGATTACACCGCCGTATTCAAGGAGAGCCGTCTCAAGCAGGACGATATCCTCTCCGGCCCCACGGGGCTGCAGGTCATGCTGCTCGCGGGCAGCATGAAGGTCGAGTTCTCCTCCGGTGCTGTTGTTGATGTGACGACCGGTAAAGAGATCGCAAGCGGCGCATCCCTGAGCGCAAATCACCGCTACCTTGTCGCGGAGGATACCGCCGCGCTGTTCTGCGTCACCTCCAAGACCGCTGTTGCCGATTACTGCGGCACCTATTCGCTGACTCCCTCCGCCAAGGTCGATTACAACGCCATGGCGGAAGCCCTTAAATCGCTGCATCTCTTCCGCGGGAGCAGCACCGGTTACGGTCAGGGCTTCGATCTGGAGCGCACACCCACCCGCACGGAGGCGCTTGTGATGCTCATCCGTCTGCTCGGCGAAGAGGACGCGGCACTCGCTTGCACCGGCACGCATCCGTTCCGCGATGTGGATGACTGGGCGACACCCTACGTCGCCTATGCGTATGAAAAGGGCTACAGCAACGGTGTCGGCAGCAACGAATTCGGCTCGACAATGAATGCAAGTGTGCAGATGTACACGGAATTCATTCTCCGTGCGCTCGGATACAGCTCCACCGCGCAGACCGACATTTCCGACGCGCTCACGCGTGCGCAAAGCTGCGGTGCGATCACTGCAGGAGAACGCGCCGCATTCAGCAGCGGTTCTTTCCTGCGCGCCGACGTTGTGTACCTGTCCTACTACGCACTTGAAGTCCCGCTGAGCGGCGCAGCGCAAACGCTCGGCGACAAGCTTGCGCAGCGCGGCATTTTCACTCCCGCGCAGCTTCTTACGGTGCGCCATCTTGTGACCTCCGCGCGTCTGTAAGCGCACCATTTTGCACATATCGCATACGATGAGGTGAGACCGCCGTGGTCTCAATCTTCATAGGGGGTTTGGCTATGTGCAATAATAACGGCTTTGGCGGCAACTGCTGCCTGTGGATCCTGATCGTCATTATCATCCTGTTCGGCTGCGGCGGCGGCTGCGGCTGCGGCAATTGGGGCAATAACTGCGGCTGCGGCAATAACAACTGCGGCTGCTGAGTCAGCAGGATACACAAGAGGGCTTCGTGCATCGCACGAACCCCTCTTTTTGTTAGTTTTACGGCAGGATGCCAAGATGCTCCATAAGAATTTTTATGCCGATCAGTATCAGGATGATGCCGCCCGTCAGTTCCGCACGGCTTTTATAGCGCGCGCCGAAGAGGTTGCCCACCACCACGCCGAAAAGCGACAGCACAAACGTCGTGCAGCCGATGAGAAGCACCGCCGGCACGATCTCCACACGCAAAAAAGCGAACGTAATGCCGACGGCCAGTGCGTCGATACTCGTCGCCACGGCGAGGAGCAGCAGCTCTTTATAGTTGATGCCGCGATACGTCTCCTCCTCCGCCGCCTCGCGGCTCTCCTTGATCATGTTGCCGCCGATGAGCGCGAGCAGGAGAAACACGACCCAGTGGTCGATTTTTTCAATATAGACCGAGAACTGGCTGCCGAGAAAGTACCCCAACAGCGGCATCAGCGCCTGAAAGCCGCCGAAAAAGAGCGCGATGAGCAGCGTATACTTTTTGTCGATGCGCTTCATCGAAAGGCCCTTGCAGACCGCGACGGCAAACGCGTCCATCGACAATCCAACGGCAATGAGAAACAGTTCAAACAGCGCCATGCGATGTCCCGTCCTTCCGTCAAAAATGCTTTTTTAGTGTACCACAAGCATTGCCCTTATGCAACCGCGAAAATGTGTGTTATTTTCCCATTAAAATTTTGCAAGTTATCCTGCATTTTTTTGAATAGCTCTTGCAAACCGGAAAATAGAATGTTAAAATATGGACAAACAGTCACCCGACCGCTTTGCATCACATACAGAAAGGAAACAGTTTTTATGGAATTCCTGTCCAATAAGCCGCTTCTCATCACCGACACCATCCTGCGTGACGCGCACCAGTCTCAGGCTGCCACGCGCATGGCGCTTGACGATATGCTCCCCGCCTGCGAGGTGCTCGACTCCATCGGCTACTACTCCCTCGAGTGCTGGGGCGGCGCGACGTTCGACTCCTGCCTGCGCTTTTTGAACGAGGACCCGTGGGAGCGCCTGCGCGTGCTGCGCAAGCACCTGCCCAACACCAAGCTGCAGATGCTCTTCCGCGGGCAGAACATCCTCGGCTACAAGCACTATGCCGACGATGTGGTGGATAAGTTCTGCCAGAAATCCATCGAAAACGGCATCGACATCATCCGCATTTTTGACGCACTCAACGATGTGCGCAACCTCGAACAGGCGATCAAGTCCACGAAGAAGTACGGCGGTCAGGTCGAGGCAACGCTCTCTTACACCATTTCCCCCATCCACAATGAGGATTATTTTGTGAAGCTCGCCAAAGAGCTGGAGCAGATGGGCGCCGACGCGCTGTGCATCAAGGACATGGCGAACCTGCTGCTGCCGATGGACGCTTATTCCCTCGTCAAACGTCTGAAGGAAACGGTCAAGATGCCCATCCACCTCCACACGCACAACACCACCGGCACGGGCGATATGGTGTACTTAATGGCAGCGATGGCGGGCGTCGACATTGTCGACTGCGCCCTCTCCCCGCTTGCCAACGGCACCTCCCAGCCCGCGACCGAGGCGCTCGTCGCCACGCTCAAGGGCACGCCGCGTGACACCGGTCTCGACCTTGAAAAGATGAGCACTGCCGCCAAGCACTTCCGCGGCGTCGCCGAGCGTCTCAAAGCCGCCGGCTCGCTCGATCCCAAGGTGCTCAATGTCGATACGAATACGCTTCTCTATCAGGTGCCCGGCGGAATGCTCTCCAACCTTATCTCCCAGCTCAAGCAGGCGGGCAAGGAAAATCAGTATTACGACGTGCTCGCCGAAATTCCACGCGTGCGCGAGGAATTCGGTTATCCCCCACTGGTCACGCCGTCGAGCCAGATCGTCGGCACGCAGGCGGTCATGAACATCATCACGGGCGAGCGCTACAAGATGATCCCCAAGGAGTCCCGCGCCATGCTCAAGGGCGAGTACGGCTCCCTTCCCGGCACGGTGAGCGAGGAAGCGCGCGCAAAGGCAGGCATCAAGCCCGAGGATGTCATCACCTGCCGTCCGGCTGACTTGCTCGAGCCGGAGTTTGAGAAGTACAAGAAAGAATATGCCGACGTTGTCCGCAGCGACGAGGACGTGCTTTCCGTTGCTCTCTTCCCGCAGGTCGCGCCCAAGTTCCTGCGCTCGCGCAACGTCCGCTGCGTCCCCAAGCGTGAAATCAAGGCGGTCTCCGCATTCAAGCAGACGCGCAAGGTCGCCGGCATCTCCCGTAGGGCGAAGTAAATTCAGTACTGTATAGACAAATCTGCTGAATGAGGAAACTCATCCAGCAGATTTTTTTACTTTCTTAATCTTGTCATAGAGAAAACGAGTATAGCAGCGCCCAAAGCAAATAGGACTGCGCCGGAAGCGGTATTGAGTCTGCTGGCGCAAAAGCCCATCATGCCTCCGCCTGCGCCGCACAGGATGCTGTAGAACAATTTCTTACCATCCATAAACTGTTCCCCTTACTTCACCAAACGCTTTTTCGCTTCGGCGAGCTTCGTCAGTCTGCCCGTCACATACAGGAACGCAAAAATCAGCGAGCACAGCGCCATGCCGGCGGTCGCGCCCTTGGCGAAGCCCGTCCAGAAGGTCCCTTCGATGCCCAAAAGCATCAGCGCCTGATTAGCGATCAGCGAAAGCGTGCCGATGACCAGATACACCAGCACGACCTTTGCCGCTTTCGATTTCTCCATATTGCTGTATTCCGCAGCCTGCTTTACCGTCTGTTCCAGTTCCTTGTCCATTCTCTCGCTTTTCCTTTCTCCATCAAATAACTCCCGCAGATCCACATCGTAGAAATCCGCGATCTCCAGCAAAACGCCGAGGTCGGGCATATTCGCGCCCGTTTCCCATCTGGTCACCGTTCTCCGGGATACGTTAAACTGTTCCCCGGCCTGCTCCTGCGTCAGGCCTTTTTCATTGCGCAGCTTCTTGAGGAAGCCGCCGATCTTCATTTGGTCCATTTCATGGCCCCCTTTCGCGTATAACATAGCACGAATTTTTCCAAAATAATAGGACACAAAGCGAGCAAATAACCGATTTTTACGTTTGAGACACCTTTTGTCGTAATATTTTCTTTCTCCGCGCTCCCATATTACCGAAGTAAAACAGGGATAGATGCAAACGAGGACACGCGAATGGGTGTCCTCGTTTGTGTTGGCGCTACCTATCTTTCCGGGCCGTCACCAGCCAAGTATTGTCGGCAGAAGCGAGCTTAACTTCCGTGTTCGGGATGGGAAC
>JAZLIU010000043.1:0-3328 GCA_045617565.1 Oscillospiraceae bacterium | reverse complement strand
CCTGTGCGTGTTTCTGCCGGGAATCCGTCTCACCTGTCTCTACGGCGGCGCGCCCATCGGCAAGCAGATCGACGCGCTCAAAAAGCACCCGCAGATTGTCGTCGCCACGCCGGCCAGACTCTCCGACCACATGAAGCGCCGCACGGTCAAGCTCGACAACGTCAAGACTGTCATTATCGACGAAGCCGACCGGATGCTCGACATGGGCTTCATCCACGACGTGGCGCGTATTTTGGACAAGCTCAAGTCCCGCCGCAATCTCGGTATGTTCTCCGCCACCATCTCCCGCGAGGTCATGGACATCAGCTGGATGTACCAGCGCGACCCGGAGGAGATCACCGTGCAGGCGAGGGAGGAGAACAAGCCCGACATCCTGCAGTACCGCGTGGAGGTCGATCAGAACGACAAGGTGCGCACGATGGCGCAGATCATCCGCAGTGAGAACTTAGAGCGCGTGATCGCATTCTGCAACACCAAGGGCATGGTCGAAATGCTTACGACGCTCCTGCGCTTTCAGGGGCTTACTGTGGACTGCATCCACGGCGACATTCCGCAGAAGAAGCGCGAGGCGGTCATGGCGCGCTTCCGCCGCGGCGAGCTGCCCGTGTTCATCGCCACCGACGTTGTCGCGCGCGGCATCGACGTGGATGACGTGGACGCGGTGTTCAACTACGACGTGCCGCAGGAGAATGAGTACTACGTCCACCGCATCGGGCGCTCGGGACGTGCCAAGCGCCACGGTGTCGCCTACACCTTTGTGTCGGACTATCCGTCCAAAATGCGGCTGGACAACATCGCCAAATTCACCGGAAACGACATCCGAAACGCACATCTGGACGAAAACGGTCAGCTTGTGAAGGAGTGAATGGTATGAACAAAAAGGAACTGCTGCGAAATATTCCCAAGGTGGATGAGCTTCTGCGCTCCGACGCGTTTGCCGCGCTTTCCTGCGGCGCCGTCGCCGTGCGCGAGGCGGTGCGCAGCGAGCTTGACGAGCTGCGCGAGCGCATTTTGGCCGATGAGGTGAGCGAGCTTCCCGATGAAGCAACCCTTTGCGGCGCGATCACGAAGCGCGCCCGGCGCGATACGCTGCCGTCCCTGCGCCCCGTCATCAACGGCACGGGTGTGGTGCTGCACACGAACCTCGGCAGAGCCTGCCTTTCCGAGCGCGCGGTGAACGCCGCGGCGGCAGTCGCGCGCGGGTATTCGACGCTGGAATATGACCTGACCACAGGTCAGCGCGGCTCGCGCCACGACCACATTGAGGAGCTTTTGTGCCGCATCACCGGCGCGGCGGCGGCGATGGTCGTCAACAACAACGCCGCCGCCGTGCTGCTCATCCTCTCCGACATCGCCAAGGGCGGCGAGGTCATCACGTCCCGCGGCGAGCTGGTGGAGATCGGCGGCTCGTTCCGCATTCCCGACATCATGAGCGCCTGCGGCTGCCGCCTGCGCGAGGTCGGCACGACGAACAAGACGCACCTGCGCGACTATGCATCCGCCGTCTGTGAGGATACGCGCGCCCTTTTGAAGGTACACACGAGCAACTTCCGCATCGTCGGCTTCACGGAATCCGTGTCGCTTGAGGAGATGGTGGCGCTCGGCAAGGAGAAGCACCTGCCCGTCATTCAGGACATCGGCAGCGGCTCACTCGTTTCTTTGGAACAGTTCGGCATCCACGATGAGCCGACCGTGCAGGAGAGCGTCCGCGCGGGTGTGGACGTTGTGTCGTTCAGCGGCGATAAGCTGCTCGGCGGTCCGCAGGCGGGCATCATCGTGGGCAAAAAGAAATACATTGACTCGCTCAAGCGCCACCCGCTCGCCCGCGCGATGCGCGTGGACAAGGTGACATTCGCGGCGCTGCGCGAAACGCTTTGGGCGTACACCGACCCCGCGCTGGCGGTGAAAGAAATTCCGACGCTTGCCATGCTCGCCGCCGCGCCGGACGAACTGCACGCAAAGGCGGCGCTGCTGTGCGATATGCTGCAAAAGCGCGGCGTCGCGGCGGAGATCGTCGAAACCACCGATCAGGTCGGCGGCGGCAGCGTACCGACGCAGATGCTGCCCACCTACGCCTGTGCCATCGTGCCGCAGAAAATGAGCGTGGACGCGCTGGAGGAAAAGCTGAGATTGCGCGACCTTCCCATCATCGGACGCATTACGAAGGAACAGTACCTGCTCGACCCGCGCACGCTGATGGAGCGCGACTTCGATTATATTGCGGACAGCGTCGCGGAGGTGCTCCAATGAAGCACGTTATCATCGGCACCGCGGGACACGTTGACCACGGAAAAACGCTGCTTGTCAAGGCGCTCACCGGCATCGACACCGACCGCCTTGTTGAGGAGAAGAAGCGCGGCATCACGATCGAACTCGGCTTCGCGCACCTCGACTTTGACGACGGGACGCAGGCGGGCATCGTGGACGTGCCGGGCCACGAAAAATTCATCAAGAATATGCTCGCCGGCGCGGGCGGCATCGACCTTGCGATGCTCGTCGTCGCCGCGGACGAGGGCTTCATGCCGCAGACCGTCGAGCACCTCGGCATTCTGTCGCTACTCGGCATCAAGGAGGGACTTGTCGTCATCACCAAGACGGATATGGTCGATCCCGACTGGGTGGAGATGGTCAAAGAGGACGTCGCCGCGCAGGTCAAGGGGACGTTCCTTGAGGGGAAACCCGTCTATCCCGTCTCCGCCTACACCGGCGATGGCATCGCGGAGCTGCGCGAGGCGCTCAAGGCGCTGGTGCAGCAGGCGGCGGAGAAGAATATGCGCACCCCGTTCCGCCTGCCCATCGACCGTATTTTCTCGGTCGACGGTTTCGGCACCGTCGTCACCGGCACGCTCATCGAGGGCGTGCTGACCGTGGGTGACAGCGTGGAGATCTTGCCCGACAGCATGGAGGGCCGCGTGCGCAATCTGCAGGTACACGGTAAGGATGTTGACAAGGCGTATGCCGGTCAGCGCGTGGCGGTCAACCTCGCGGGCATCAAAAAATCCGACCTCACGCGCGGCGACACCATCGCAAAGCCCGGCTCCACGCGCATTTCGCTCATGCTCGACGTCAAGCTCGAAAACCTCAAAAACTCGCAGCGCACCATTTTGAACAGCTCGCAGGTGCATCTCTACCACGGCTCCGCCGTGCGCCTTGCCAAGGTCGTGCTGCTCGACCGCGACGCGCTGCAGCCCGGCGAGAGTCTGCACTATGAGTGCTCGGACAAGGCCGCAGAGGTGCTGGAGGGCGGCGTGCTCCATGTGCTGGCGGTTTCCGAGAACCCGTTCACGGTAAAGACCTTTGCGGGAGACCGGGAACTCGCTTCCCTGAC
>JAZLIU010000042.1:0-9289 GCA_045617565.1 Oscillospiraceae bacterium | reverse complement strand
TATCATTCGTTGACATATTATTGTATCACGTTTTACTGCCGCTTTCAACCTACTTTACGTTCTTTTTCCGGAATCTGCGACAAAAAGACAGCCGCAAGCATCAGCGCACAGCCGAGATATTCGCGTCCGCTGAGCTTTTCGTGCAGAATGATCGCGCCGCAAACGACCGCGAAAAAGGATTCCAGCGACAAAAGCAGCGATACGACCGTGGGGTTCCCGTCCTTCTGTGCGATGATCTGCAGCGTATAGGCGACGCCGCTGGAAAACGTGCCGACATAGAGGACATACGGGAGGCACGCCAAAATCTCCGCCGGTTCAAACGGCTCGCCGCGCACAAGCGCAGCACAGGCGGAGATGACCGTCACAACGGCAAACTGCGCACAGGACAGCTCCACCCCGTCGACTTTCTGCACGAAATGATCGACACACAGGATCTGCCCCGTAAAGCAGAACGCGCACAGCAGCACAAAAAGGTCGCCCGAATTGATCGAAAAACCGCTGCCCGCCTCAATGCAGAGGAAGTAAAGGCCGAGCGTTGCGATCCCGACGCTCACCCACACCTGCGCGGAAACGCGCTTGCGGAAAAAGAGTCCGAGCAGCGGGACAAGCACGACGTACAGCGCCGTGATAAAACCCGCCTTGCCGACGCTCGTGCGCTCAATGCCGAGCTGCTGCAAATTGGAGCCGAGCGTCAGGAAAAAGCCGCAGCAGAGTCCGCCGACGGCAAGGTTCCTGCGCCCCGCCTTTTTTTCTGCCGCGCTGCGGTGATCCGCGCCTCTTTTCATGCGCATCACCGCGGCAAGGGCGCCCAGCACGATCACCGCAATGAGCGAGCGCAGCATATTAAACGTAAACGCACCGATATGTCCCGCGCTGAGACTTTGGGCGACAAAGGCGCTGCCCCAGATGAGTGCCGCGAGCAGCGGCAGAACGACCTGTTTGATATTTTTCTGATTCATAAGTTTTCCCTGTTTCTTCTTTATATTTTCGTAATGTGTGCGCTCGCGGTCTTGAGCATCAGCTTTTTCGTGCCGACCGCGTCAAATGCGACCTCAACGAGCGCGTCGCCGCCCATCGGCGTAATGGACACGACCATGCCGTTTCCGAACGCCTTGTGGTGGATCTGATCGCCTGCGCCCAGCTTCAGCATCGGCGCACTCGCACTCTTCGGTGCGCTGACCGTCGGCTTTGGCTTGGGTTTGCTCATCTGCGCGTAATCGTAGCTGGTATGAACGCGTCCGTTTTTCGCCTGTCCGCCGTATCCGCCGCCAAAACCGGAAGAATAGGAGCCAAAACCGTCGTCGGCAAAGCTGAGCGTGCCTCTGTTCACGTCCGGCTTGCCCACCCAGTCGGCGTTCTCCGACGGCACTTCTTCCAGAAAGCGCGAGGGTGCATTGGGCGTCGTGCGGCCGAAGAGCATACGCTGCCGCGCATTGGTGAGCGTGAGGTGCTCCTTGGCGCGCGTCATGGCGACATAGCAAAGGCGGCGCTCCTCCTCGATCTCCTCGGCGTCATAGCGCACGCGCTCCCCGGGAAATACGCCCTCCTCCATGCCGACGACGTAGACGCAGGGGTATTCCAGCCCCTTGGCGTTATGCATCGTCATCATCGAGACGCAGTTGTCCGTCACGGCGCTGTCGAGGTCGGTATAGAGCGCGATCTCATTGAGGAAGCCCGCAAGCGTCGCGTCCTCGGGATCGTTCTCAAGGAACGCGGCGATGTTGGATTTGAGCTCCTGCACGTTTTCGAGCCTTCCGCGGCTCTCCATGTCGTTCTTCTCTTCGAGTACGCGGACGTAGTCCGTCCTGTCGCACACGAGGTCGTAGAATTCGGCAAGTCCTGTCTCTTCGGAGGCTTCTCGCAGCTCGTCGATCATCTTTGCGAACGTTTCGAGCTTACTGCCCGCGTTTTTGAGTGCGGCATACTCTGTCGCCCGGCGCAGCACGTCCATCATCGGCACGCTCCGCTCCCGCGCAAGCTCCTGCACGGTCTCGATGCTCTTCGCCCCGATGCCGCGCGGCGGGTTGTTGATGATGCGCCGCAGGCGCAGATCGTCCGACGGGTTGTTGATGACGGCGAGGTACGCGAGCATATCCTTGACCTCGGCGCGCTCGAAGAACTTCGTCCCGCCGATGACCTGATACGGTACGCCGTTGCGCTTGAACGCATATTCCAGCGCGTTCGACTGCGCGTTCATGCGGTACAAAATGACGTTATCTTTCCAATTCCTGCCGCGGTTATAGTCCATCATGATCGAGGACACGACGAAATTCGCCTCGTCCTGCTCGTTGAACACGGTCTTGATGAGCACGCGGTCGCCCGCGCCCGCGTCCGTCCACAGCGTCTTTCCCTTGCGGCCGGTGTTGTTTTTGATGACGGCGTTCGCCGCGTCGAGAATGTTCTGCGTCGAGCGATAGTTCTGCTCGAGGCGGATGGTGCGGGTATGGCGATACTCTTTTTCAAAATTGAGGATGTTGGAGATGTCCGCGCCGCGGAACTTGTAGATGCTCTGGTCATCGTCACCGACGACGCAGATGTTGCCGTTTTCGCCGACGAGCTGCTTCATCAGAAGATATTGCAGGCGGTTCGTGTCCTGATACTCGTCGATGAGCACGTAGCGGAACTTGTGGCGGTAGTAGTCGCGCACCTCCGCGTCGCTTTGCAGCAGCGTCACGGTATGTAAAATGATGTCGTCAAAGTCGAGCGCGTTCGCCTCGCGCAAAATCTGCACGTAGCGCGCGTAGATCTTTGCCATGCGCTCCCTGCGCCAGTCGCCGCTGCCGTTCCACTTCTTCGCGAAGTCCTGCGGCGACTCCATCGCGTCCTTTGCGTTCGAGATCACGCTCACGATCTCGCGCGGCGCAAACGCCTTTTCGTCCAGCTCCATCTCCTTGATGATGTCCTTGACGACGCGCTTGGAGTCATCGGTATCGTAGATGGTGAAATCCCTGGAAAAGCCGAGGCGGTCGATATACCGGCGCAGAATGCGCACGCAGGCGGAGTGGAACGTCATCGCCCACACGCCCTCCGCGCCGCGGATGTCGAACACGGTCAGGCGGTCACGCAGTTCGTTCGCCGCTTTGTTTGTAAAGGTAACTGCCAGTACAGAGCCCGGCGCAGCGGGCTCCACGGCGCACAGATGTACCATCCGCGCACGCTCGTCAGCCGTCGGTGTTTTCGGATAACTCTCCAAAAATGTGAGGTCGTCCTCCGTTGCTCCCGACGGCACTTCGTCCGTGTCGCTGCCGCGTCCGTAGGTCAGGAGGTTCGCGACCCGGTTGATGAGCACCGTCGTTTTGCCGCTGCCCGCGCCGGCGAGCAGCAGCAGCGCTCCCTCGGTCGAAAGTACCCCGCGGCGCTGCTCCGGATTTAAGTTTGCAAAATCCCGCGCGATCGCCGCTTTGCGCGCGGCGATGTAGCGGGCATTGAAGTCGTTCATCTCGGTCTCTCTTTCCCTGTTTTATTTCGTCCCCTATTCTACCCGAAAAGAGATGCGCGGTCAACCGTTTTTCAAAAAGTTAGAAAATTTGTTCGATTTCCTATTGACAAGAACGCTTGTTCGATTTATAATCAAACTCGAACAGAAGTTCTAAGTTGTTTTCAGGAGGAAACAGATATGACAACTACTACTTACCTTTTCATTCTCATCGGTGTCGGCTGCGTTTCGAGCGCTTTGATGAAGCTCATCCTTTGGCTCGACGAGCCGAAGTCCCGCCGCCGTCCGCGTTACGCGCGCTGAGATGGACTTATCGGAGAAGCTCTCGATTTTGGCAGATGCCGCCAAGTACGACGCCGCCTGCACCTCCAGCGGGGTCTATCGCGGACACCGTGACGGCATGATCGGCAGCGCCTCGGGTGCGGGCTGCTGCCATAGCTTTTCTGCGGACGGGCGCTGCATCACGCTTTTAAAGGTACTGCTGACGAACGATTGCTGCTATAACTGCAAGTACTGCGTCAACCGCTGCACCAACGACACGCCCCGTGCAACTTTCTCGCCCGAGGAGCTTGCGGAGCTGACCATCGGCTTCTACCGCAGAAATTATATTGAGGGGATCTTCCTCTCCTCCGGCGTGCTACGTTCCCCCGACTATACGACGGAGCTGATGATCCGCGCGCTGTCGCTTCTGCGCCATAAGTACCGCTTCAACGGCTATATCCATGCCAAGGCGATCCCCGGCGCCTCGCCGGAGCTGATCGAGCAGTTGGGGCTACTCGCCGACCGCATGAGCGTCAATATCGAGCTGCCGAGCGAAGCGGGGCTGAAATCGCTTGCGCCGAATAAGACAAAAGCCGCCATTCTGCGCCCCATGACGCAGATCCGCGACCGCAATATCGAGAACAAGCAGGAGCTTGTCAAGTATCGCCACGCGCCCAAGTTTGCCCCCGCGGGGCAGTCCACGCAGCTCATCGTCGGCGCCACGCAGGACAATGACCTGCACATTCTGAATCTCACGCAGTCGCTCTACGACCGCTATCGTCTCAAGCGCGTGTTCTACTCCGCCTATGTGCCGGTGGTCGAGAACACGCTCTTGCCCTCTCTGGACACCAAGCCGCCGCTGCTGCGCGAGCATCGGCTCTATCAGGCAGACTGGCTGCTGCGGTTTTACGGCTTCCGCGCCCATGAGCTGCTCGACGAGAGTGCTCCGGACTTCGATCCCTTGCTCGATCCCAAGTGCTGCTGGGCGATGCGCCACCCTGAATTCTTCCCCGTCGAGGTCAACTGTGCCGACTATGAGGCGCTTTTGCGTGTCCCCGGGGTCGGGGTCACCTCGGCGCGGCGCATCCTTGTCGCGCGGCGCACAGGGCCGCTGCACGCGGACGACCTCAAAAAACTCGGCGTCGTACTCAAGCGCGCACAGTATTTCCTCACCTGCTCCGGTCAGCTTGCAACGCCGCTGCGTCTCACGCAGAGCGGCATCCTTGCGAGCCTGCTGGCGGTCGAGCGCGCCGCGCTCCCCGCGCAGCCGATGGAGCAGCTTTCCCTTTTCGATCAGGTCGGATAATTTTTTGGAGAACCTTATGCTATGGCGAGAGATCATCTATCAATACGATGGCAGCTTCGACGGTTTCCTGTGCTGCGTCTACGAAAGCTACACGCAAAAAGAACGCCCCACCGCATTCCTCCGCGATGGGGACGATGAACCGAGCCTGTTTGAAATTCGCGCCGTGACGACTGAGCGCGCTCACGCGCAGCGCGTGTATCGGAGTTTTCTGAAGATCTCGCCGGGTGTAGGGCCGTTTCTGCGCCGCGTGTTTCTCACCTGCACGGACGATAAAGAGATGGCGATGTACCGCTTCATCGTCAAGCTCTACCGCGAGGGCGCATCGCTGCTGACGCGGCTTTCTGACGAAACCTACCATCCGCTGCGTAAAGCGGTGCGGCATCTGTCCGGTGAAGCCGAGGCACTACGCGGATTTGTCCGCTTTTCGGAGCTTGGCGGCATTCTCGGCGCGGAGATCGAGCCGAAAAACCGTGTTCTGCCGATCCTGCGGTCACACTTTTGTGACCGCTATCACAACGAGAGCTTTTTCATCTACGACCGCACGCACCGCGAGGCGCTGCTCTACTCTGATGGTGTGTCGCGCATTGTACCGCTCGAGCATTTTGAGATGGCGCAGCCCGACGAAACCGAGGCTGACTATCGCCGGTTGTGGCGTCGGTTTTACGACACCATCGCCATCCGCGAGCGCGAAAATCTCAAGCTGCGCCAAAGCAATCTCCCCAAGCGCTACCGGAATACGATGACGGAGTTTCAGGGAGAAGATTATTTTACGGCGCACACGCAAGAGAGCGCCGCAGCTTATCAAGCGCCCGGCGTTCCAGCCGCGATACCTGCACCTGAGAAACCGACAAGATCCGCGCCGTCTGCTCCTGCGTAAGTCCCTTGAAAAAGCGCAGCAGGATCGCCATTTTCTCCTTTTCTGGCAGCTCGTCCACTGCCTGACGCAGCGCGATGCGCTCGAGCATACCTTCCTCCGTCTGCGTGTCGGAAAGTACACTCTCGAGCGTCAGTCCGTCACCCAGCTCCTGCTGTAAGCTCTCGGGAGCCGCGGAGGCTAACTCCGCTTCCGCGATCTCTTCCGCTGTAAAGCCGGTTTCCTTTACGATCTCTGAAATAGCAGGCTCTCTTCCGAGTGTGAGGCACAATTTTTCCCGTGCACTGAAGATGCTTGCCGCCTGCTCACGCAATCCGCGACTGACCTTGACCGCGCCGTCGTCGCGCAGAAACCGTCGGATCTCTCCCGCGATCTTCGGTACGGCATAGGTCGAAAACTGCGTGCCGTAGCTTGTGTCAAAGCCCTGCACCGCCTTCAAAAAGCCCATGCAGCCGAGCTGATAGAGGTCGTCCGGCTCCACGCCGCGCCCGTAGTAGCGGCGCACAACGCTCCAAATGAGGCCGCTGTTCTCGTTGATGACCCGCTCGCAGGCATCCTCACTTCCCTGCTGTGCCGCCTCGAGCAGCGCAAACAGTTCGCTCATCGGCGACCCGTGCGCAGCGCGATCTTGCGCTTCATCGTCACGACCGTGCCCTTTTGCGGCTTGGAGCGAACGATCAGCGCGTCCATGAAGCTCTCCATGATGGTAAAGCCCATACCGCTGCGCTCCTCACCGCCTGTGGTGTAGAGCGGCTCGCGCGCCTTTTCGACATTTTCGATGCCGCAGCCCCAATCGCGCACGACGATCTCCAGCACGTTGCCCTCAAAAATACTGGCACGGACGCTGACCTTACCCAGCTCGTTCGGGTAAGCGTGGACGATGGCGTTCGTCACCGCCTCGCTCACAGCGGTCTTGATGTCCCCGATCTCCTCAAGCGTCGGGTCGAGCTGGGCGGCAAAGGCGGCGACCGCCGTGCGGGCGAAGCCCTCGTTCACGCTGCGGCTCAAAAACTCCATCGCTATGTAGTTATTCGGCTTGACTTTCATACCTCATCCTCCTCTATGATCGACATCATGCGGGTGATCCCCGCCGCGTCGAAGACTTTTTTCGCCTGCGGCGGCACATGGCACAGTAGCGCCTTGCCGCCGAGCTTCGCCATGCGACGCTGCGCGCGCACAGCCAGCGCGATCCCGGACGAGTCCATAAACGTCACGCCCTTGAAATCCAGTATCAGCCGCTTCGGCATCACGCTCTCAAGCGCAAGCTCCATCTGCTGCATCGCATCGTGCGCGCTGTGGTGGTCAAGCTCCCCGCGCAGTTCCACCGTATATGTCCGTTCTTTATTTTGGGAGATCACTTCCATATTTTCCCTCCGTATATCCGCCTGATTGCTGTAAAAAAGCTGTACCGAAACGGTACAGCCTGAGTATAATCTGTCCAATTACGCGCATTTTGCCGAAATTCGGCGCGGAACCGATTTTTTCTGTATGCGATTTTGGAATGCCTTTTCCGACATAATTTTTCTTGTGTTTTTGGCGTGATCGCCATACAATAAAGGCACTCTGATGAAACGAGGTTTCCGATGATGCGCAGAACTGACCGTGAACTTGATTTTTCAGCAACGCTTGACCTTCTTGACCGCTGCAGCGTCGTCCGCCTTGCGATGATCGACGGCCAGGAGCCCTATATTGTCCCGCTCAACTACGGCTACACCTGCGAAGATGGGCAGATCACGCTTTTTTGCCACAGCGCAAAGGTCGGGCGCAAGCTCGACGTGATGCGCGCAAACCCGCTCGTCGGCTTCGAGATGGACACCGACTATCTTTTGCAGACACACGAAGAAGCCTGCGGACACAGCAACCTCTACTCCTCCGTGATCGGCACGGGTACATTTGAGCTGCTGTCTGGCGAAAGCGCCAAATCCGCGCTCAGCGTGCTGATGCGGCATCAGACCGGACGCAACTTCACTTTCACCGATGAACAGATCGCATCCGTCGCCGTCTTTGCAATCCACGTGAAAACCATCTCCGGCAAGGCAAAATTGAAATGAGCAAAAAGAAAGACCGCCTCTCGGCGGTCTTTCTTTTTGTACTTCTTCTTACTTCTTCATCGCGGCGGCGGAAGCGTCCAGCTTCTCGATGAGCGCGGTGAGCTTGGCGGCGTCCTCACGGGCGCCGTTGATGACGGCCTCGGGCGCCTTGCCCATGAAGCCGGGATTATTGAGCTTGTTCATGATGCCGGCAAGCTGCTTTTCGGCGTTCGCCTTCTCCTTGGCGATGCGCGCAAGCTCTTTTTCAAAGTCGACCAGCTCGGCAAGCGGCATGAAAATGCGCGCGGCGTGGGTATCGACCTCGACCATGCCCTCGGCGGCGGGAACTTCACTTGCTCCCACGATGGACACGGCACTGGCGGAAGCCAGACGGGTGAAGAACGGGATACCGGCGTTGAACGCGTCGGAGTGCGCCGTGGCGATGGTGTAATGCACCTTCTTGCTCGGCACGACGTTCATCTCGTTGCGGCGGGCGCGGATGGCGGTGATCGCTTCGATGACGGTCTGCATCGCCTCTTCCTCGGCGGTAAAGACGAACTTTTCGTTCCACTCCGGCCACTTTTCGAGCATCAGGAAGTCATCCTCGTGCGGCAGCGCCTGATAAATTTCCTCAGTGATGAACGGCATGAACGGATGCAGGAGCTTGAGAACCTCGATGAGCACATAGCACAGGACGTTCTGCGCGTTCTTCTTCGCCTCTTCGTCCTCGCCGGTCAGGCGGGACTTGGTCAGCTCGATGAACCAGTCGCAGTAGTTGTCCCAAATGAAGTCGTAGACTTTCGCGGAGGCGACACCCAGCTCATAGGCGTCCATATTGTCCGTGACCTCTTTGATAAGCGTGTTGAGCTTGGAGAGGATCCACCTATCCTCAAGCTCCAGCTTTTCGGGAAGCTCCACCTTGTCGATGGTGAGGTTCATCATGACAAAGCGGCTTGCGTTCCAGATCTTGTTGCAGAAGTTGCGCATCGCCTCGGTCTTTTCGACGTAGAAGCGCATGTCGTTGCCGGGAGAGTTGCCCGTGATGAGGTTGAAGCGCAGCGCATCCGCGCCGTACTTTTCCGCCATTTCGAGCGGATCGATGCCGTTGCCGAGGGACTTACTCATCTTTCTGCCCTTGTCGTCGCGGACGAGACCGTGGATAAAGACGGTCTTGAACGGCTCCTTCTTCATCTGCTCCATGCCGGAGAAGATCATGCGCGCAACCCAGAAGAAGATGATGTCGTAGCCCGTGACCATGACGGAGGTCGGGTACCAGTACTTGAGGTCGGCGGACTCAAGGTCGGGCCAGCCCATCGTGGAAAACGGCCAAAGCGCGGAGGAGAACCATGTGTCAAGCACGTCCTCCTCGCGGGTGAGGTGCT
>JAZLIU010000041.1:0-3735 GCA_045617565.1 Oscillospiraceae bacterium | reverse complement strand
AGGAAGCCGCCGAGCGCGGCGGCTGGCCCATCACCCCCGGCGCGATGACCGAGAGCCGGCGGATCGACATCCGGATGGAGCTGTTGCCCGATGCGCCGGAAATGGCCAGCCGCGCCCGCGTCCATGTACATCACGGCACGGCGGAGGCGCTGGCAAGGGTGAAACTGCTGGACCGGGAGGCCCTGCAGCCCGGCGAGAGCTGCTACGCCCAGCTCCGCATGACCGATCAGATCGCCACCCGTCAGGGTGACCGCTTCGTCGTTCGCTTTTACTCTCCGCTCGAGACCATCGGCGGCGGCGTCATTCTCGACGACAATCCGCGCAAGCACAAGCGCAATGATCCGCGCGTTTTAGAGATGCTCACCACGAAAGAGAGCGGCTCCGACGATGACAAGCTGGCGCAGACTGTCGCGGATTACGGCACGGCGATGCCCGACCTTGTGACGCTTTGCGCCAAGCTGACGATGGACACCGACGAGCTGGAAAACGCCCTGCGCGAGCCGATCGCCGCGGGACGCATTCTGGAGCTGCTGCCGCAGCGCTATCTTGCCGTGTCGGAATTCGACAAGATCTGGGCGCTCTGTCAGACGCTTTTGGAGCAGTATCATAAGACCAATCCGCTCCACGGCGGAATGCGCGTCGCCGAGCTGCGGCAAAAGCTCCTAAAGGCGAACGATCAGGCCAAGGCGGACGCCATTCTCTCAGCGCTCGTGCGGGAGGGGAAGATCAAGCCCGTCGCCGACCGCTACGCCCTCGCCGATTTCAGCGTGCATCTGACCAAGCGTCAGAACGCGCTCAAAGAGAAGATCCTGCAGATTTACGATAAAGCGGGACTGGAAGTGCCCAATCTCGACGAGGTCTACGTCACCTTTGCCACGAACGAGCAGACCGACTGTAAGCAGGTCGTCGAGAGCATGGTCACGAACGGCGATCTTGTCATGCTCACACCACAGCTTTGCCTCCACGGCAAGGTCTATCGCGACATCTGCGAAAAGACGGCGGCGTTCCTTTCTGAGCATGAGGAGCTGACGCTCGCGGAGTTCCGCGATCTGCTCGGAACCTCGCGCAAATACGCCCTTGCGGTGCTGGAGTATTACGACAAGAACAAGATCCTCAAAAAGGACGGCGATATCCGTCGGATGGGGTCAGGTTTTGGAGCATTGTGATTATAGAATAAGATTAAATACAGGTATTTCGTTTTATAATAGCTAAGTGCTTTCTGTTGTTTTTTAGAATAACGCGGGTATAATGTACCTGCACTCGGGAGTAGATGGGTGCTGGTGTGCCCCCTGGTCTTCAAAACCAGTGATAGGGGTGAAGAGCTTCTTAGGTGGGTTCGATTCCCACATATTCCCGCCAAAACCGGCAGTCATCGCGCTGCCGGTTTTTTTCAAAAAAGCATGAGTCAGGAGGGTATAGCCGTGAATGTTGACATCGACATGAAGGAACTGGAAGCGTTCGTGTGCGTGGTGGAGAAGAAGAACTTTTCCCGCGCTGCCGAGGCACTCTACCTCGCCCAGCCCACCGTCAGCGCGCACGTCGCCTCGCTCGAGCAGAAGCTCGGTATCCGCCTGCTCGTACGCGCCGCGAAGGAGATCTATCCCTCCGAGGCGGGCAAGCTCGTTTACAATTACGCTGCCGACATCCTGCGTCTGCGCCGCGAGGTGGTCGACGCGGTCAAGTCGTTCGGCAGCGAGATGCGCGGCACGATCGACATCGCCGCCTCCACGATCCCGGGCCAGTACCATCTGCCCAAGATCATTCAGAGCTTCCACGCGCGCTATCCCGACATTACGTTCAATCTCCAGCAGCTCAACTCCTCCGAGGTCGTCGAGCAGATCACGTCCCACAAGGCGGAGCTGGGCTTTACCGGCACGATGCTGCCCTCGCCGCGCTGCGTCTATCAGGAGCTGACCGACGACCGCCTTGTCGTCGTCACGCCCAACACGCCGGAGTATCAGGCGTATCTCAAGACGGGGTTCCCCATTCATCAGCTCGAAAAGGAGAATTTCATCAGCCGCGAAAAGGGCAGCGGTTCGCGTACGGAGACGGAGAACTTCCTTCGGGAAATGGGCATCAAGCCCGCCGACATCCACACGGTGGTCGAGGTGCGCTCGATCGACAGCATCAAGCAGATGGTGAGCATGGGACTGGGCATCTCAATTCTCTCGCAGAGCGCGTGCGCCGACTACTGCCAGTTCAAGAAGATCCTGACGTTCAATTTCGACAATGTGAGCCTGCGGCGCAAGCTCTACCTCGTGCGGCACAAAAGCAGCATTTTGTCCCCCATCGCGCAGGCTTTTTACGACTACGCGGCCGATTTTTACAAAGATAAATAGAGAAATAATATAAATTTAAACCAAAAAATATAAATACATTTTTTCTATATCTGGACACGCATTGTGAATTGGGATATTTCCTTTGTTTTTCTTGTAAAAAAGGATTTTCCGCATAAAATACATTTTGTGAAAAAGTGCCATAGTGCGGCCTTTTCGCAGGGCAATCGGATGCCGTCCGGAGGAAGTTTTCGGGAGATCTGCGCTTTTGCGGCGCTGTGTGAGCAGAGCGTGCAGGGGAGTTCCCGGGAAATACGACCGAGTAGGGCGGCAGGGAAGTGTCGCCCTACTTTTTTGCTTGAGGGGAAAGCACGATGGCAAGCGTTGGAAATCCGCGCGACTACCGCATCATCACGAATAACCCGCTTGTCGTCGCCTGTATGGAGGGCAAGGGAAGCTACACGATCGACTTTCAGCCGGACAAGTCCTACCGCGAGATCCTCGTGACCGCACGCGACCTCGTCTATGAGGGGCACATCCTCTACACGCACCCCCTTTCCGGCAGCGTCAAGCCCAACGAAAACCCCTATAAATCGCTGATCGTCTCCGTGAGCGCGCACGGGTTTGACGCCGAGCACGCGCAGATCATCGCGAACGCGGTCGCCGCGTTCGACAAGTTCCGCAAAATTGACCAGACGATCTATTCCGAACAGGTCCGCAAGGACTTCCAGTTAATTGACTATACCCTGCTGGCGGGCGCCATCGGCTTCGACGCCGCGGCAGGTCTTAGTAATATGAAAAAATGAGAAGAAGGAGGTGTTCACTTTGAAATTGGAACTGGGTTTCATCCAGATCAACAACATCCAGTTTTCAAAGGAATGCAAGGTTGAAAACAGCACCCTGTATGTCGACCCTGAAGCAGTCAAGGCATTCATGTACGAAGACGATGACGTCAAGGCATGGGTCAAGGACTTCAAGATCGACATCGCCAAGCCCGGCGAGAGCGTTCGCATCACCCCTGTGAAGGACGTCATCGAGCCGCGCGTGAAGGTCGAGGGCCCCGGCGGAGAGTTCCCCGGCGTCATCGCCAAGGTCGATACCGTCGGCAGCGGCAAGACGCACGTTCTGCGCGGCATGGCCGTCGTCACCGCCGGTAAGATCGTCGGTTTCCAGGAAGGCATCATCGATATGACCGGCCCCGGCGCCGATTACACGCCGTTCTCCAAGCTCAACAACTTCGTCGTGGTCGCCGAGCCTGTGGAGGGCTACTTCGATCACAGACATGAGTATGAGCACGCCGTCCGCATCGCAGGTCTCCGCGCCGCCACCTTCATTGGTGAGATCGGCCGCGACGTCACGCCCGACGAGGTCAAGACGTTTGAGACCTACGGCGTGATGGAGGGCAAGGAGAAGTTCCCCAATCTGCCTCGCGTTGCCTACTGCCATATGCTCCAGTCCC
>JAZLIU010000040.1:0-5088 GCA_045617565.1 Oscillospiraceae bacterium | reverse complement strand
TATGAAGAGGGCGCGGAGTTCGACGTCGTCGTCTGCCACGGCGGGGACGGTACGCTCAACGAGACCGTCAGCGGCGTGATGAAGCTGCCGAAAGAGAAGCGCCCGCTCGTGAGCTATCTCCCCGGCGGCAGCACGAACGACTTTGCCGCCAGCCTCAACGTCTCCTCCGATCCCGCCCTCGCCGCCCAGAGTGCCATGCACGCCAAGCCGCGCGATTTCGACGTGGGCGTGTTCGGTACGCGCAACTTTGTCTACGTCGCGTCGTCCGGCGCGTTTACGCGCACGTCCTACACCGTGCCGCAGGACATCAAGAATATGTTCGGTCACTTTGCCTACTTTCTCGAGGGGGCGAAGGGCCTTGAAACGCTCCACCCCTACCGCATGACGATCACCGCGGACGGGGAGAAGCTCAGCGGCGAATTCCTGCTCGGCGCGGTGAGCAATTCGACCTCCATCGCGGGGCTGATGAAGCTGCCGAGCGACAAGGTGTCACTCAACGACGGGGAATTTGAGCTCTTGCTCGTGCCGGTGCCGAAGTCGCCGCTGGCGCTCCAGGCACTCATCCGCGCACTGGTGTATCGGGAGTACGAAAGCTCCGAGGGACTCATTTTCCGCCACGTGAAAAACGTCGTCGCCGAAACAGATCAGAACATCCCCTGGACCCTCGACGGCGAGTACGCCCCCGGCGCGGCGCGTATCGACATCGGCATCGAGGACAACGGCATCCGGATGCTGCTGTAAGAGCGAAAAGACCAAAGAGGACTTTGACGAATGTCAAAGTCCTCTTTTTCTCATCGTATTTTACGGCACTTCGTCAAGATAGCCGAGCGCGTAGCGCATGGCGTCATACGCCGCGTTATAGGTTGGCGTGTAGCCGACGTAGCCTCCGGCGGAGGCGTAGTGGGCGAGCGCGGCCTCTCCCTCCGGATTGTCGTGTGAGAGCGCCTGCAGTGCGCTTTTGAGCACGAACACAAACTCATCGCTTCCCGTGGTTTTGTCGGCTGCGTTGACGGCGACACATTCGCCCTCAAGCGCGCAGGAGTCAATGACCCAGTCATCCATCGTGATCGTATCGTCTGTGCCGTGCAGGACGAGGATGTCGCCGTCATTCGGCGCGAGCGCGGCAGCGTCCGCGTAATATTTGACGGTCACGTCCTCGATCGACAGATCGCAGGTATAGGCCAGCCACCGATTCGCGCAGCGTGCGGCGACCTCATCCTGCTCCGGCAGCAGCCATGTAAGCTCTCCGGCGTGCGCGTTCAGATAATTGGCGGCATAGTCTTTTTCCCGGATCGCGCGGGCGGCGTCGCTCTGCGTGAGCAGAAGGAAAACCGTCTCAAACTGCATTTCGGGCGTGGGGATCTGCTCGCAGGCGACGCGCAGCACGTTGCCGCAGGCGGCGTAGACCTCACTCGGCAGGAACGCAACGTCGATATTGCCGCTTTGCAGTGCCTGCACCGTCGCGTCGGCGGACGCGCCGAAGGTGATGTTGATCTTCTCCACCGTGCAGCCCTGCTGCGCGAGCGCGTCGATGAGCAGCGGCGGCAGCTCCTTTTGCAGCGCCATCAGCTCCGATGCCTTGCGATCACCGACGACGAATTCGACACCCAGCTCGTCGAATTCGAGCGACACCGGCTCCTGAGTGTCAGGCTCGTCGGGCGCGGGGGACGGGGCGGGGGTCTTGCTGCCGCAGGCGGCGAGAGTGAGCGAGAGAGACAACGCGAGCAGCAGCGCAAAAGACCGTTTCATAGGCAAAAACCTCCCTGATTTGATACACGTTGCGATTATTTTACCATTGTGACGCGAAAAACACAACAAAAGTTCCGTAATACTAATATTTAACAGAAAATCAGTATAAAACGCTTGACAAAGCGGAAAAACTGCGTAGAATATGAAAATGATTTTCATTATCAGATTGATGCGAGGGCGCGCGAGTCCGCACTTTCGCATAAGGAGGCGCGTATGGCGACCTATATCACCAAACAGCAGAAGGCGGTGCTCTCGTGCATCGCGTCGCACCACGACGAGTGCGTGAGCGTGAACGCGCTTTTGGAACAGCTGCGCGAAAGCGGCGAGACCGTCGGTATCGCCACGGTGTACCGGCAGCTTGAAAAGCTCGAAAAGCAGGGGCATATCCACAAGGTCGTCACCGAGGAGGGTGCGTACTACCAGTACTGCGAACACGACGCAGACGGCGATTGCTTCCTTTTGAAGTGCGAAACGTGCGGAAAGATCACGCACGTCGACTGCGAGCAGCTTTCGCCGCTTTACCGCCATCTCGAGGCGGAGCATCACTTTGCCGTCGATCCGCGCCGCACGATGCTCTACGGCGTGTGCGAAAGTTGTCGGGAGGCGCGCGTGTGAGAAGAATTTTACCGATTTTGCTGTGCCTTTTTCTGCTCACGGGCTGCGCCGCGCCGCAGGAAGCGGCGGATGACGGGAAAATTTCCGTCGTGTGCACGCTCTTTCCGTATTACGACTTCGCGCGGCAAATCGCGCAGGACCGCGCGAACGTGACGCTGCTGCTCTCGCCCGGACGCGAGGCGCATTCCTTTGAGCCCACGCCGCGCGACGCGCTGACCATCGCCAATGCCGACGTATTTCTCTACAACGGCGGCGAGGGCGAAACGTGGGTAGACGACTTGCTCGACGCCGCGGGGGAGAACATCGGTACGAGCGCGTGCATGATGGACTTTGTCGATGCGCGCGAGGAGGAGATCGTCGAGGGAATGCAGGTGCGCGAGCACGACCACGAGCATGAACACGGTGGGGAACACGACCACGACCATGAGCATGAACATGACGAAGAACATGACCACGAGCACGAACATGAACACGAAGCGGACAGCGACGAGATCGAGTACGACGAGCATATCTGGACGTCACCGGAAAACGCGGTCATCCTCTGCCGCGCCGTGTGCGAGGCGATGTGCGCGCAGGACAGCGAGAACGCGGACTTTTACCGCGCCAACTGCGAGGATTATTGCGCGCAGCTCACCGCGCTCGATGAGCAGTTCCGCGCCCTGCGGTCAGAGGCGAAGCGTGATCTTTTGGTGTTTGCCGACCGCTTCCCGATGCTCTACTTCTGTGAAAGCTACGATCTGCGCTACCGCGCCGCGTTCCACGGCTGCTCGACGGACACCGAGCCGTCGCTCTATACCCTCAAGTACCTCATCGACAAGGTGAATGAGGAGGACATCCCCGTCGTCTGCACGATTGACCTGTCCTCGCGCAAGATCGCCGAGGCGGTGAGCGAGAGCACGGGCGCCGGGATCGTCACGTTTTGGTCGATGCAGACCGTGTCCCGCGCGGATTTCGACGCGGGCGAAACCTATGTGTCATTGATGACGCGCAATTTGGACACGCTGAGAAAAGGACTATTGTAAGATGAACGACATTCTGTTTTGCTGCCGCGACGCGGCGCTGGGCTACGAGCATCGGCCGCTTTTGGAGCATCTTGACTTCGAGGTGCGCCGCGGCGACTATGTCTGCGTGGTGGGCGAGAACGGCAGCGGCAAATCGACGCTGCTGCGCAGTATGCTGGGACTCGTTTCGCCGATCTCCGGCACGGTGGAGTGCCCCGTGCAGAAGCAGGGCGGCATCGGTTATCTCCCGCAGCAGACGGACGCGCAGAAGAACTTCCCCGCCACGGTGGAGGAGGTCGTGCTCTCCGGCTTCCTGAACCGCGGCGGGCTCCACATCGTCTACTCCCGTGCGGAAAAAACGACGGCGCTGATGAACATGGGCAAGCTCGGCGTACTGGAGAAGCGAAACCACTGTTACCGCACGCTCTCAGGCGGACAGCAGCAGCGCGTGCTGCTCGCGCGGGCGCTCTGCGCGGCGGGGAGCCTTCTGGTGCTCGACGAGCCGGTCACGGGGCTTGACCCCGCGGCGACGCAGGAGCTTTATAAAATTCTGCGCTATTTGAACGAAAAAGAACACATCGCTATCGTCATGGTCACGCACGACCTCACCGCCGCGCTGCGCGAGGCGAAAACGATCCTGCACATCGGGCGCAGCGGCTGGTTCTGCGGCACGGTGGAGGAATATCTTGCCTCGAACGAGGGAAAACGCTTCGGAGGTGAAAGACGATGAGCCTGCTTCTATCCATGTTTCACTATCCGTTCATCGTGCGCGCGTTCGTGGTGGGCATCCTCGTGTCGCTGTGCGCGAGCCTGCTTGGCGTATCGCTCGTTTTGAAGCGCTATTCGATGATCGGCGACGGACTGTCCCACGTGTCGTTCGGGGCGCTCGCTGTGGCGGTGGCGTGCGGATTTTCGCCGCTGGGGTTCTCCATCCCCGTGGTGGTGGCGGCGGCGTTCGTTCTGCTGCGCGTGGCGGAAAAGAGCCGCGTGAGCGCCGACGCGCTCATCGCCGTGTTCTCGGCGAGCGCACTGTCCGTCGGCATCCTCGTCACCTCGCTCACGACCGGCATGACCACCGACGTGGACAGCTATATGTTCGGCAGCATCCTCGCTATGTCGCGCTCGGACGTGGCGCTGAGCGTCACGCTGACGCTCTGTGTGCTGGTGCTTTTCATCGTGTGCTATCACAACCTCTTTGCCGTCACGTTCGACGAGCGCTTTTCCCGCGCGTCCGGCGTGAAGGTGGACGCGTACAAGACGCTTTTGTCCGTCCTCACGGCGCTGACCGTGGTGCTGGGGATGCGCATGATGGGCGCGATGCTCATTTCGAGCCTCATCATCTTTCCGGCGCTCTCCGCGATGCGGCTTTTCAAGAGCTTCCGCGGCGTGGTGATCTGCGCGGGCATCCTCTCGGTCGTGTGCTTCTGCGCGGGACTGTGCGCATCGTACCTGCTCGCCACACCCGTGGGCGCCACGGTGGTCATCTGCGACCTCGCCGTGTTTCTCCTCTGCTGCGCGGTCGAACGACTGCGGTAAAACGCCATAAAAAATTCCTGACGCACCGCGTCAGGATTTTTTGTTTTTGCCGCCTTTAGGCGTGGAAATAAACCCCCGGTTCTACCGGGGGAAGAGAAAAAGCTTTAGCATGAGAAAAACCTCCTATTGCGGTATACTGGTAAAGGTTTGGCGACCGCATTACCAGAGCAATAGGAGGTTTTTATGC
>JAZLIU010000039.1:0-7811 GCA_045617565.1 Oscillospiraceae bacterium | reverse complement strand
CAGGAGGATGCCAAGAGCTCGCTTTTGGTGAAGAACAAGGAACTCAAGGAGCAGCAGGCGGCGGCGGAAGCGGTCGTCAGAGAGCTGCAGGCGAACGAATCGGAGTATAAAAAGGTCGTTGCCGCCATGGATGCGGAACTGGAAAAGCAGCAAGCGGAGATTGTGCGTCTGTCCCGCGAGCTTGCCATTCAGAACGGTGACACGACGGCGACCTACGGCGGCTACATCTGGCCGTGTTCGAGCCACTACATCACCTCTCCCGTCGGCACACGCTACACGGGAATCAAGGGCGCATCCACGAGCCACGCCGGCATTGACATCGGCCGCGTCGGCTACACGACGCAGGCGGTCGCCGCAAAGGCGGGCACCGTCATCATCTCCACCTACAACCAGTACCGCGGGAACTACGTTGTCGTCAGCCACGGCAGCGGCAACACGACCACCTATCAGCACCTCTCCAAGCGTTCGGTGAGCGTGGGGCAGGTCGTCGCACAGGGACAGGTCGTCGGCATCACCGGTGCGACCGGTGTAGGCAGCGGCCCGCACCTCCATTTTGAGATCACCGAGAACGGCAAGATCATTGACCCGCTGACCTATCTGACGGACTACGTCAAGGGTTGGTAATTATTCTGCATAGCAAAAGGACTTCCTCGATACCATAGAGGGAGTCCTTTTTTGCTTGGGAGGGGAGCTATGATCGGCTGGATCCGATATGAGGAAGCGGGGCAAGCGCGCGCAGAGCGCAGACGGTACGGTGATACGGCGGTGCTTGCCGTGCGCGTGCCGAGGGGGACGGGGCTGCGTGCATTGTTTGCCGCGCGTCGCACGGCGTCGCATTTTGCGCGGCAGCGCGTCCGGCTTGCCGCTTTTCCCACGGACTATCCCTATATCCACGCCTTTCTGCACCGGGGCATTGCCTCGCCGAGCGTGACGCGGCTCAACCTCGCCTGCGCGCCTCAGATCGCGTTGCTTGCCCTGCGTCAAAGCGGCAGGGCGGCAGAAAATGCGAATGTTGCGCTCGTGTCGGGAAAAGTGTGCGGCGAACTGCACAGCGCAGCGCATTCGCTTGCCCGCACGGTGCGGTATCTGACACTGCGTACGCCGGACGCCGAGACGCTTGCCCGCGACCTGCGCCTTGAGTATGGCGTTGCGGCAAAGGTGCTGCGCGAGGGCGACGCCCTCCGCACCGACCTTGCGCTCTCGTTCGATGCAGCAGGGGAGGGTTGTATTGCGCTGGGCGACGCACATTTGGAGGCGTCATACGGCGCGGTGCTCGACGGAGAAATCTGCACCGACGCGCCGCTGCTCGCCGCGCTTCTTGCCGTGGGCGCGCTGCGCGCGCAGGATATCCGGTTAGAGCGCCTGATTTTGCCTGCGGCGGCAAACTTTCCTTGACAACCTGACGACCGCACTTTATAATATTGCACGCTATAATAGAGTGATTGCGTCTATGCCCCTCACGGGCGACACGATGAGAAAGGATGCTTTTTATGAAAAAAGAGTACAAGATGAGCGCAGAGCGCAAGCAGGAGCTTGAAAACGAGCTGACCTACCTCAAGACCGTGCGCGAAAAGGAAGTTGCGGAGCTCATCAAAGAGGCCCGCGGCTTTGGTGACCTCTCTGAAAACAGCGAGTACGACGAGGCGAAAAACGAGCAGGGCAAGCTCTATTCCCGCATTGCAGAGCTCGAGGAGATCCTGCTCAATTCCGTCGTCGTTGACGAGAGCGAGAGCGCGAGCAATGTTGTTTCCATCGGCTGCCGCGTGACCGTTGTGGACGTCAAGAGCGGCAAGAAGCTGCCGGAGTACAAGGTCGTCGGCTCGCAGGAGGCGGATCCCATGAACCGCGCCATCTCCGAGGAGTCCCCCTTCGGCAAGGCGCTCGTCGGCAAAAAGGAAGGCGACGAGATCAGCGTGGAAGCGCCGGTCGGCACCATCCGCTACCGCATTGAAAAGATCGAACGCTAAGAGACATAGGAGCAACAGAATCATGGCTGAACAGAAGAATCAGAACAACAATACCGCGCCCGAGCAGGACCTTTCCGAAATTCTCAAGGTGCGCCGCGAAAAGCTCAAGGCGCTGCAGGACGCGGGCAAGAACCCGTTCTTTGAGACCCGCTTTGACGTTACGCACCACGCGCAGGACATCAAGGACAATTTTGACGCCTTGGAGGGACAAGCTGTCTCCATCGGCGGCAGACTCATGTCCAAGCGCGGCATGGGCAAGGTCAGCTTCTGCGATCTGCAGGACCGCAGCGGCCGCATCCAGCTCTACGCCCGCCGCGACGAGATGGATGAAGAAATCTACGATGAGTTCAAGAAGTACGACATCGGCGATATCGTCGGCGTCAACGACGAGGTGTTCCGCACCCAGCGCGGCGAGATGAGCGTGCGCGTCAAGGAGATCAAGCTGCTGAGTAAGTCGCTCCAGCCGCTGCCGGAGAAGTTCCACGGCCTGACCGACAAGGAAGCCCGCTATCGCCAGCGTTATGTCGACCTGATCGTCAACCCCGAGAGCAAGCGCAACTTTGAAATTCGCAGCAAGTTCGTCTCTTTCCTGCGCCGTTATCTCGATAACCTCGGCTTCATGGAAGTCGAAACACCGGTTTTAAGCCCCATCGCGGGCGGCGCGAACGCCCGTCCGTTTATCACACATCACAATACGCTCGACATCGATATGTATATGCGCATCGCCACCGAGCTGCACCTCAAGCGTCTGATCGTCGGCGGTATGGAGCGCGTGTACGAGTGCGGCCGTATCTTCCGCAACGAGGGTATGGACACCAAGCACAATCCCGAATTCACCACCTGCGAGCTGTATCAGGCGTACACCAACCTCGACGGTATGATGGACATTCTTGAGGGCATCCTCGCAGGCGCCGCCAAGGAGATCCTCGGCACCTATCAGGTGACCTGGCTCGGCCACGACATCGACCTCACGCCTGCGTGGAAGCGCGTGACGATGGCGGACGCCGTCCGTGAAGTGACCGGTGCGGACTTCATGGCAATCGAGGGCGACGATGAAAAGGGCGTGGCGCTTGCCAAGTCCGTCGGCGTCGATATGGACGGCGTGAGCGCAACGTGGGGCAACGCCCTGTACGAGACGTTCGACCAAAAGGTCGAAGAGACGCTTATCCAGCCGACGTTTATCACCATGTACCCCGTCGAGGTCAGCCCGCTTGCCAAGCGCAGCCCCGCCGACCCGCACCTCACTGAGCGTTATGAAATGTTCATCTGCGGCTGCGAGATGGGCAACGCCTTCTCCGAGCTCAACGACCCGATCGACCAGTATGAGCGCTTCAAGAAGCAGGCGGAAAAGCGCGCAAATGGCGATGACGAGGCAGATATGATGGACGACGATTTCGTCCTCGCGCTCGAGTACGGTATGCCCCCCACGGGCGGTCTCGGCTTCGGCATCGACCGCTGCGCGATGATGCTCTGCGGCACCGATTCCATCCGCGACGTGATCCTGTTCCCGACAATGAAACCGCTGGATTAAAAAATACTGAAATTGCAAGGCATATAGACACTGTCTGTATGCCTTGCATGCCAACTGGAATAAACCAAAGAGGGGGATGACCCATATGTCAAACATTGAGTACTCAAGATCCGCTCGCATAAAAACACCCTGTGAATACAGATGTCTGCACTGCGATGCGGTAAACCGGATAGAGGCGACTAAAGCCGTATTTGCTTTCGCTTACGGAGACGGCAGCGATTGGATGAAGGATGCTGCTGCCGCTAAAACGGCAGATGAGATCATGAAAAAAATCGAATCGGAGAAGGACTTTGTAAAAAAAGATCTGGACAAATATCAAGAATATGTCGACAGCGGCAAGCTCGAACGATTCATTAACAGCTCAAAAATCTTCTTCACCGAAAGACCGAAAAAAATTGAAGCGTTATCGGGATACAAATGTAGGAATTGCGGCAGCAAGCAGATCTGGCAGATTGACACGAACATGAGGAAGAATGCGTTAAAAGTGTTGGGACTCGGATTTGTTGCATTCATTGCCTTTGTCGTGCTTTTGGCCGTAACGGGGACAATCAATCACGAAGAATCTCCGCTGCTGAATATCGGTATGCCTGTTATGTGGGTCATTTGCATTTTGGGCGGAATGCTCGGGCCTTATGTCTATTATCGGGTTACGACAAAAAAGATGAAAGCAGACGCAAAGGCGAAGTATCAACAAATGCAGGATTATCTGCCGAAGATCGTCGGTGAGAATCGGTACGAAGATATTCACATATAGCATTCACGGCTTTTATGTGCCGAAATACAAAATATACAAAAAACGGAGGGTTGAATATGGGACTGTTCCAATCGATTTTCGGCAAGAAACAGAGCGCACCGAGCAAAAAAACGACCGAGAATAAGAATGGCGAGATCAATCTTTCACAGATACTTACCGACGAAGAAATGCGGCTTCTGATCACGGATCTGGGCCTCATTGAGAACAAGGTCGATCCCGAATCAAGACGAATCGTATCTATTGCGACGGAGATCATTCAGTCGAACAGATCCATCGCGCCGCAGGTGCTGGATCTTTGCATTGCGGCAGTGCAGGACGCGTTGAATACTTTTTCGGCATTTGGTATGGTTCCGGGCGGCACCTCTGCGCTTCTTGAAAAGCTGAATGCGGCGAAGGAGTCGGCAGCGGACAAGTGAGAAAAGATACGGTCAGGCGTGTTCATCGCTCTTGACCAAGAAGGAGGCAGAGATGCTTTTTAAGGATATTACGATCATAAATGAAAACTTTCAGGTCAAAGAGCACCGGTATGTGGGCGTGAAGGGTGACCGCATTGCCTGTATTTCCGATACGCTTCCCGCAGAGGATTACGGCGAAGTCTATGACGGAAAGAATAAGCTCCTCATTCCCGCGTTTTACAATATGCACAGCCATCTGCCGATGTTTTTGATGCGCGGCTACGGGGAAAACCTGCCGCTGATGACGTGGCTGCAGGGGCGCATTTTCCCGTTCGAGGCGCAGCTCACACAGGACGATATGTACTGGGGCGGACTGATGGGCGTTGCGGAGATGCTCCGCTACGGCATCGGCGCAACGGAGGAAATGTACCTCAACCATGAAGCCGAAGCCCGCGCACTTATTGAGGGCGGTGTGAAGGCCAGATACTCTGTCTGTGTCTCCTGGATGGACAATACGTCCTATTACGATCTGCCGGTTTACAAGGAGACACTGGAGTCCATCCGCAAGTACAACGACTACGATAACGGCCGCATCCGCACGGCGTTTTCGCTCCATGCCGAGTATACCTCCACCGAGAAGATCGCCAAAGCGGTCGCCGAGGCGGCGGCGGAGAACCATTCCACCATGCACGTCCACGTCGCCGAGACGCAGGGCGAGGTAGACATCTGCCGCAAGCGCCACCAGCGCAGGAGTCCCGTACGCTATCTCTCTGACTGCGGCATTTTTGAGGTGCCGACCGTCGCGGCGCACTGCAATCACCTTGACGATGAGGATATCGCCATTCTCAAGGAGCACAATGTGACCGTCGCTACCTGCCCCAAGAGCAACGCGAAGCTCGCAAGCGGCATCTGCCCGGTGACCGCTTTGCTGGAAGCGGGCGTCAATGTTGCCATCGGCACGGACAGCGTGGCGAGCAACAACAACCTCAACATGATCGAGGAGATGCGCTTTTTCAATCTCCTGCAAAAAGGGGTCACCTACGATCCCACCGTCATCACGCCGGAGCAGACGCTCTATGCCGCCACGCGCGCCGGCGCGCTCGCGCAGCAGCGCGAAGATTGCGGCTTCGTGAAAGAGGGCTTTAAGGCCGACCTCACCGTGCTGGACATCGATACGGTCTATATGAAGCCGGTCTATAATCTGCTCAACAATCTCGTTTACGCCGCCTCCGGCAACGACGTCGTGCTCACGATGGTGGACGGCAAAGTGCTTTACCGCGACGGAAGCTATCCCACGCTTGACATCGAGCGCATCAATTATGAGTGTGAAAAGTCCCGTCAGCGCATTCTCGGCGCGCTGGCGGAGACGAAGATTCCCGATCTTGAAATGAACTGATACAGGGAGGTATTTGTGATGGAAATCAAAGGCAGAATGCAAAACGGCGTCATCCATGTGACGCTCAGCGGCAGGCTCGACACGACAACTTCCATGACTGCCGAGCAGCACTTTCTCAAATATGCCGAGAGCGGCAGCAAATTTGTGCTTGACTTTTCCGATGTGGAGTATATTACCTCCGCAGGCATCCGCGCACTGCTGACGCTCTATCGCACCGTGGCGGAGAAGGACGGTTCCGTCACGATTGAAAACGCGCAGCCTCTGGTCGTGGAGGTGCTGGAAGCGACCGAATTTGCGGAGCTGTTCAACGTAAAGTAATCTGTCAGTTTTCGGGGAGGAGGGGATAGACGATGAATATGGTTTTTGACTTCATACAGACCGCCTGCGTGCTCATTGTCCTGTCCTATCTTCTCTCCCGGGCAAACTTTTTCTCGCAGGTGGACGGAGCAAAGAAGCTGCCGAAGGGAAAAATGATCGTCACCGTGGCGGTGTTTGTGTTCATCGCGCTCTACGGCACCATCGTTCGCTCGTCTCTCGCGTCCGGAATGTACGTGGATACGCGCATCGCGGGCATCGCGCTGACGGGACTGCTGTTCGGATATTTTCCCTCGGCACTCGTTCTGCTGCCGACCGCGCTCGTCACGCTGATCCTGCGTGAGCAGACCTTGCTTGCGGACATTTTGGCAATGTGCCTTGCCTGCGGACTTTCCGGCTACTGCCACAAGCGGTTTCCGGATTTCGACGCAGCACTCTCCGGCATCATCGTCGGCGCGCTTGAGGTTTGCCATATGCTGCTCATCGTGCTTTTCGTGCGCCCTGTGACCGACGCGAAAGCGATCATCTATGCCATCAGCTTTCCGATGATCGTTGTCAACGGCTGCGCGGTCATCGCGTTTGTACTGATTATTACCGACATCAACGACCGCCGCCGCCTGTGGGAAAAGGAGAGCTTTTCCCGCTCCGAGCTTTCGGTGGCGAAGAGGATACAAAGCTCCCTGCTGGAAACGAATTTCGATCTCGACCCGCGGCTCGATCTCTCGGCATTCCTCGAACCGGCCTACGACGTCGGCGGTGATCTGTACAGCTTTACGCTCGACGGGGGCAGGTATTTCAAGCTTATCATCGGCGACGTTTCGGGCAAGGGCGTTTCAGCTTCCATTATGATGAGCCGCTGCGAGGCATTCTTTCAGGAGATTGTTCGCCACACTTCCAGCCCGTCCGAGACGCTTGCGCTGCTCAATGAGCGCCTGTGCCACGGAAACGATGCGCAGATGTTCGTGACCGCATTCGCCGGCACGCTGGATCTGGAGACGGGCGAACTCGTCTATTCCAACGCCGGCCATGTCACGCCGTATCTCATCGAGGCAAAGGCGCCCGTGCAGGCGCTGCCGCGTCCGAAGGGGATAGCGCTTGGCTTTCTGCCGTCTGCGAAGTTTGAAAATGCCGCGGTGGAACTCAAACCCGGCCAGTATGTCCTGACTTATACCGACGGCATCACGGAGGCGGAGGACAGCGCACACACCCTGTTCGGAGAGCAACGGCTGGAAACAGCGCTCTCTGATCTTGAAGCACTCAGCGCGCGCACTGTGGTTGAGACGCTGCTTGCCGCCGTACGCTCCCACAGCGCGGGTGCACAGCAGTCGGATGATATTACGATCCTGAACTTTGCGCTCAGAGACGCAGCCGCGGAGCGCGGCACCGATGCGCCTGCCATACATACCGAAGATAAGGGGGTGACGGCATGAAAGACGAGCTTTTTTCCATGTAT
>JAZLIU010000038.1:0-4354 GCA_045617565.1 Oscillospiraceae bacterium | reverse complement strand
TCCGGATTTTCAGCGAATGCAGAAAATGGCCGAGGCTGGACAGATCAGCACCATCGTTGTAAAAGACCTCTCCCGCTTCGGCAGAAACTATCTGGAGGTCGGTAAGTATCTGGAAATCCAGTATCCGACGCTGGGTATCCGCTTCATTGCAATTCAGGAGAACGTGGACACCTTTAATAATACCGGGACGGAGCTGATGCCGTTCTCCAATATCTTCAACGAGTGGTATGCGGCACAGACAAGTAAAAAGATACGGGCAGTCTGGCAGTCCAAAGCGGCCAAGGGAGAACGGGTGTCTTCCACGATCCCATACGGCTATATGGCTTCGCCGGAGGAAAAAAAGCAGTGGATCGTTGATCCGACGGCGGCGGAAATTGTAAAGCACATTTACGCTCTTTGTATCGGCGGAAAAGGCCCCTTACAGATCGCAAAGCAGTTGGAGCAGGAGCAGGTTTTGATCCCGACAGCGTATTTGCAGGCGGCAGGACGGTCGGCGCGCCACAAGGATTTTGCAAGCCCATGCCGATGGGATCAGGCAACGGTTGTAGGAATTCTGGAGAATCGGCAATATACCGGCTGCACCGTCAATTTCAAAACCACCACAGTCAGCTACAAGGTGCACAAAACCATTGTACGCCCGGAGAGCGAGCAGCAGATCATCCCCAACACACAGGAGCCCATCATATCAGAGGAGCAGTGGCTGAGAGTGCAGGAAATCCGTGAAAGCCGTATTCGCACGACAACGACAGGAAAAACAGGAATGTTCTCCGGAATCGCTTATTGCTATGACTGCGGTTCAAAGCTGTACTTTTGCGCTGCAAAAAGCCTGAAACCGAATCAGGAGTTTTACCGCTGCTCCAAGTATAAAGATAACCGAGGTTCATGCCAAATCCATTTCATCCGGGAGGAAGCGCTGCAAAAGATCGTGCTGAAAGCTGTGCAGGAGCTGGCGGCATTCGTGCAGGACTTTGAGCCGGTATTTCTCTATCTGCTGGAAAAGAAAAACACCTATTCCCAAAAACAGGAACAGATGTCGTTGGAAAATGCCGTAAAGAACGCCCACAACCGCATCGCGGAAATTGACCGGATCATAGCCCGGCTCTATGAGGACAACATTTCCGGCAAGATTACCGATGAGCGTTATATGAAGCTGGCGGAGGGTTATGAGGCAGAACAGAAGAATCTCTCTCAGCAGGTAATTTCCGATGAAGCGAGACTGTCTAAAATGAAGCAGGAAACGATCGATCTCCGGCTGCTGCTTAAGACACTCAGAGAATGTACGGATATTACAGAGCTGAATCGTGAAATCGTCAATCGTCTGATTCGGCGTATTGAGGTACACAACAAAGACAAATCCAGTGGGCACAGTCATGTGCAGGTGGATATTTACTTCACCGGCGTTGGCATGGTCGATCTACCGACAGAACAGGAAATGCTTGCGCTTATGGATGAGATCCGCATCGCAAAAAGCAACGAAATCCCCGCATAATAGCGGAAATGGAGTAGCCCGAAATGGGCTACTCCATAACCTCCACATAAAAACTTCCTTATGTGGCTGTCGCTAAATTGCCGTTCTCTCTTTTTTCAGCTTTCCATGTGCTTGCCGAGGAAGCTCGCAATGGTCTGCGCGAGCTTATATTCCGTCTCGCCCGCGGTCGTCTCGCCCTCGCTGCCGATGAAGAGCACCAGCCCCAGCGCGTCGCCCTCGGAAATGATGGGCGCGGCGACGGTGGCGCAGTAGCGGTCGAGCGACTCGGTGACGAAGATGCTGCGCTCGCTCGGCGACGCCTGATAGATGCCGCGATCCTCCATGACCTGCTCAAGCTGTGTGGAGATGCGCTTGCCGATCAGGTCGCGCCGGGCGCTGCCGGCGGCGGCGATGATGCTGTCGCGGTCGGTCACGGCGACGGATGCGCCGGTGGATTTGCTCAGCGTCTCGCAAAGCTGGGAGGCGAACTCGTCCACGCCGCCCATGAGCGAATACTTTTTGAAGATGACCTCGCCCTCTTTGCTGGTATAAATTTCCAGCGGGTCACCCTCACGGATGCGCATGGTGCGGCGGATCTCCTTGGGAATGACCACGCGCCCGAGGTCGTCGATGCGGCGCACGATTCCTGTTGCTTTCATATCAAAAACTCCTTTGTTTTCAATTCTCTTGCCTTAGTCTTTGGAAAGCAAGGCAATTTATACAAAGGAGTTTTTGGAAGTTTTTGCTGCGTATAAAAGGGAAATACCGCTCAAGAGACGCGGACAAATTATTTCTGCCGTCCCCGTTTCCACAGCAGATAGCTGCCGTATCCACGAAGCTCTTTGAGCTCATCCCTGCTGAAGCGCGAGGACGCTTCGCTCCGAAAATAGGAAGGATCCGTGTTCGACAGCCCCAGCAGATAGTCCGCCGAGACCCGATAGCGTTTGCAGATCGCCACAAGCGCCTCGTGCGAGGGGGCGCTTTTATCCTGCTCCCAGCTTCGGATAGTGGAGAGCGAAACACACAGATACTCCGCCAGCTCGCCCTGCTTTTCCCCAAAATCTTTTCTGATTTCCGCCAAGCGTTCGCCGATCATATGCCCCCTCCTTTTTGCGCTAAGTATAAGGAACTTATTACCTTTCCGCAAAAAGTAACAATTTTCTTGCTATTTTTCGCAAAAAGTGATAATATTCTTATCACTTTATCGGCTCAAGTAATAAGATTCTTATTACTCGCCGCGGAAAAGGGGACTGCGTATGCAGCAAAACGTTTTTTACCCGCCGGACGCAGCGGCGCTCGAGCGCATTTTGCAGCGCGAGCGCGCAAGCGCGACGGGCGTAATCTTGCGACTGGCGTGGCAGGCGGGACTCACGCGCGAGGAGATCAGCAATCTGACGTGGAGCGGCGTCAACCTCACCACGCTCGAGCTGTATTTACCCGACCGCACCGTGCCGCTTGCGCCGGATACGGCGGCGTGCCTAACGGAGTGGCAGGCGCTCGTGGGAGAGTACGGACCGTACGTCGTGGTGTCGGAGCAGCGCAAAGCGCGGCTTGCGCCGCAGTCGATCTCGCGCCTCGCCCGCACCGCGCTCGACGCGGAGGGACAATCAAAGGTGCGCCTGCTCGACCTGCGCTACGACTTCGTGCTGCGAGCGCTCGAAGCGCACGACTGGCCCTACGTCCTGCGCATCTCGGGCATCTCGGTGACGACGTACCGCAACTGCCTCGCGGACGTGCGAAAAGGCGCCGCGCCCGCCGAGCCGGAGACGCACGACGCAAAAGAAGACGAATACAACCTCTGGAAGCTGATGCAGTCCGAGCAGGACACCCCCGCCGGCATCGCGCTGTGGCTGTCGCACCAGATCGGACTTTCCACGGAGGAGATCGTCTCACTCACCTGGGCGCAGGTCGATCTCGACGCGGGCATTTTGCACCTGCCTGACCGCGACGAGCTTTTGAGCAACACCGTCAGCCGCATCCTGAAAGCGGAGCATGACCGGCGCGCGCCGGAGGACGATCCCCACGTTATCCTCACCCCGCGCACGCGAAAGCCCCTGACCGTCGCGCGATTGTCGACGATGGTGCGCACGATCCTCATTCGCGGCGGGGTGGAGACGCAGTCGCTGCGCGACCTGCGGCGCGACAGCGCGTTGGAGGACGAAAAGCGCCGCCTGCTCGACTACGCGATTTCGCACGGCAGCATCTCCCGCGCGGAGGCGATGGCGCTGTTGGGACTCAGCGAGGGCAAGGTGTACAGCCGCCTCAACGCGCTCACGTTCACGGGCGAGCTGGTGCGCATCAACTTCCGCTACTACCCCGCCGGCACGGTCGTGCTCCCCGAGCAGCAATCGGAGGCGATCAAACGCTACCTCGCGGAAAACGGCAGCGCCTACTGCTCCGACATCGCGGAGCTGCTGCACATCGGCAAACGGCCGACGGCGCGGCTGCTCAAGTCTATGGTGGAGCGCGGGGAGCTGGCACTTCTGCGGCGGGAAAAGAGATACCTATTAAATAATAAGCAAGCTAAATAACAGACAAGCGAATATCCGATGAGCGTTCATGGCCTCGTCGCACGGTGGCGTGCGGAGGTCATTTTTTGCACTTGTTACAAAAAAATGACAAGCGGATATTGCGAGTGGTTTACTGTTTTTCAATTGGATTAAGAAGCGCCTCAAAGCCTTGCAATCACTATATTTTTCGCTTATCTTAGCGTTGCAGAAAAAAGTGGCAAACGGTTATCCCGACTTAGTTACGGGAACGGCTAGCCACGGTAAGTAAGCCGAGAAACGCTGAACGCCGCCAAAGGTCTGACATACATGAAAGGAGAGTAACGTATTATGAAAAAGTTACTCGCGCTGGTCCTCGCAATGGTTATGGTTCTCAGCC
>JAZLIU010000037.1:0-8847 GCA_045617565.1 Oscillospiraceae bacterium | reverse complement strand
CAACATCGACTCCGACCTGCGCCTCGCCATGACCGCGAGCATCCGTCAACATTTTGCCGAGCATCCTGCCGATTTTGACCCGCGCCAGTATTTGAAGCCCGGCCGTCAGGCGATCAAGGACATGGTCATGCACAAGATGGTCGACGTGCTCGGCTGCAACGGAAAAGCCTAAAAGGAGAATTTGATATGAAAGAATTAAAAGGCGCGTGCGTCATCGGCCAGTCCGGCGGCCCGACCTCCGTTATCAACGCGAGTGCGTACGGCGTCATCCGCACGGCGCTCGATCACCCCAATATCACGAACGTCTACGGCGCGGAGCACGGCATCAAGGGCGTGCTGAATGACCGCCTGTTCGACATGAGCCGTGAGTATGCCAAGGAGCTGGAGCTTTTGAAGTACACCCCCTCCTCCGCGCTCGGCTCCTGCCGCTACAAGATGAAGGACCCCGATGTGGACGACACGGATTATAAGCGCATTTTGGAAGTGTTCAAAAAGCACGATATCCGCTATTTCTTCTACAACGGCGGCAACGACTCGATGGACACCTGCAACAAGATTTCAAAATATATGCAGAAGGTCGGCTACGAGTGCAGGGTTATGGGCGTGCCCAAGACGATCGACAACGACCTCTTCGGTACCGACCACTGCCCCGGCTACGCCTCCGCCGCCAAGTATATCGCAACGAGCTGCATGGAGGTCTATCAGGACGCGCGCGTGTACGATACCGGAACCATCTGCATTATGGAGATTATGGGCCGTCATGCCGGCTGGCTGACCGCCGCCGCGGCGCTCGCCACCGAATACGGCGCAGGCCCCGACCTCATCTATCTGCCGGAGACCGACTTCGACATGGAGCAGTTCCTCGCCGACGTGGAGCGCGTCTACAAGGAGCGCGGCAACTGCATGGTCGCCGTGTCCGAGGGCATCCACTACGCCGATGGCAGCTTTGTTTCCGAGGCAAAGACCAGCGCGACGGACGGATTCGGTCACGCGCAGCTCGGCGGCCTCGCGGCGCTGCTTGCGAACGTCGTCAAGGAAAAGACCGGCGTCAAGGTGCGCGGCATCGAACTGAGCCTTTTGCAGCGCTGCGGCGCACATCTCGCTTCCGAGACCGACATTCAGGAGTCTGTCATGGCGGGCAAGGCGGCAGTCGAAAACGCTGTCGCGGGCATCACGGACAAGATGGTCGCCTTCGAGCGCGAGATCGTGGACGGACACTACGTCTGCAAGACGAAGCTCCTCGACCTTTCCGACGTTGCCAACACGGAAAAGAAGGTTCCGCTCGCGTGGATCAACGATGCGCACAACGGCGTAAAGAGAGAATTCATCGACTACGCCCTGCCGCTCATTCAGGGTGAGCCGAATCTCCCGAAAGAGGACTCGCTTCCCCGCTTCGCACGGCTCAAAAAGGAGCTTGCAAAGTAAATTCACTTTACAGCAATATCCTGCTATTTTTCTTGTTACTCAAAGAAAAAATACGTCTGCGGAGGGCAATATGAACGAGAAGAAACCGCTGAAAGTCATGATCATCAACGGCAGTGCCCGTCCCGATAGCAACACCTCGCACGTTCTTAACTACATGCGTGATATTTTCGAGCGCAACGGTGTTTCTGTCGTATGGCTCGATGTCCCGGCTGACCTGCCGGGCTGCACCGGCTGCGCCGCGTGTAAAACGAGCGGACGCTGCATACAAAACGATCTGGTCACTCAGGCAACCGACCTCTGGGAGGAGTGCGACGGGTTGCTCGTCGGCAGCCCCGTATACTTCTCCGGCATCAGCGGCAGCGTGAAGTGCTTTATGGATAGACTCTGCTATTCCTCGATGCGCGACCGGCGCGCCAAGGTCGGCGGCGCCGTGGTGTGCGTGCGGCGCGGCGGCGGCACGGCGGCGATCGACCAGCTCAACCACTACCTGCTCTACAGCGGGATGTGCGTGGCGGGCAGCACCTACTGGCCGATGGTGTACGGCTCTGCTGAGGGCGAATCCATGCAGGACGTCGAAGGTCTCAACACCGCGACGAATCTTGCCAACAACATGATCTTCATGATGCGCGCCTTCGCGCTCGGCAAGGAAGTATACGGGCTTCCCGAGCTGGAGCCGAAGGTAAAGATGAACTTCATCCGATAATTCGAAACACAGCAAAAAGAGGGGCAAATGCCCCTCTTTTTTGTTTGTTATAGAATAATGCAGATCAGCCCGCCGCTGCCCTCGTTGATGATGCGCTCGAGCGTCGTGCGGAGCTTGAGCCGCGCATCGTCCGGCATATGCTTGAGCTTGGTCTGCAGGTCCTCGCTGACGATCTCGTGGAAGCTGCGGCCGAAGATGTTCGACTGCCAGATCTTTCCCGTGTCGCCCTCAAACTCCTGCAATAAGTAATTGACCATATCCTCGGACTGCTTTTCGTTGCCCACGATCGGCGAGACCGTTGTCTCGATGTCCGCGCGGATCATATGGATACTTGGTGCGCTTGCTTTGAGCTTGACGCCGTAGCGCCCGCCCTGCTTCATGATCTCCGGCTCTTCCAGGTTCAGCTCATCGACGCTCGGCACCACAATGCCGTAGCCCGTCTCGCGTGCGTCGTGGACCGCCTGCGCGACCTTGTCATACTCCGCCTTGACGGAGGAAAGCTGCGTGAGCAGCGACATCAGGTCGCCATCGTCCTTGACATCGAAACCGGACTGTTCGGAGAGCGTCTGATAGAATAGCGACCGCGGAAGCTGCAGCTCCGCCTGCGCGATACCGGTACCGAGCTGGATATTGGTCGTCTTTGCCGCGCTGATGCCCTCGTATGTCCCCATTGCGGCGACGGCGGGCGCAACTTCGCGCAGGCAATGAAGCTCCTTTGCGCCCTCGCGGATCGCCTGATACAGCCCGCACTTGATCGGGTGCTCACAGTCCAGCGCCTCCACCCACGGCGGAATGAAGAGATCCAGCTCCGTGAGCGGGAATTCATAGAGGATGGCCTGCAAAATCTCCGCGACCGCCTCATCGTCGAGCAGCAGGCAGTTGACGGGAAGGCAGGTGACGCCGTAGTGGTCGGAAATGTCGTGCGCGATGGCTTTTGCGCGGTCGGACTCGGGATCGGTGCAGTTGAGCAGCACCAAAAACGGCTTGCCGATCTCCTGCAACTCGCGAATGACGCGCCCCTCAGCCTCAACATAGTCCTCGCGCGGAATTTCGGTGATGCTGCCGTCGGTCGTGACAACAATGCCGATGGTCGAGTGCTCGCGGATGACGCGCGAGGTGCCGATCTCCGCCGCCTCCGTCATGGTGACTTCGCGCTCCAGCCACGGCGTTGAGACCATACGGGGGCTTTCACCCTCCATCGCGCCCATCGCGCCGGGTACCATATACCCTACGCAGTCGATCAGCCGCACCGAGCAGCTCCCGCCCTCGCCGAGTGCGATGTCGACGGCCTCCTCCGGTACAAACTTCGGCTCCGCCGTCATGACCGTGCGGCCGCTGCCGCTTTGCGGCAGTTCGTCCTTTGCCCGCTCGCGGCGGTACACGTTGTCGATGTTCGGGATGACCTGCGTTTCCATGAAGCGCTTGATAAAGGTCGATTTGCCCGCGCGTACCGGCCCCACGACGCCGATATAGATGTCGCCGGAAGTGCGGACGGAAATATCCTGATAGATGTTCGTATTCATTCTCTTTCCCCTCCCCTCTCAGCGTTTGCGCGGAATGAGCAGCATCTGCCCGATGGCAGCGGCCGCCTCTTCCGGCAGTTCGTTTGCCTTGAGGATATCCTCCACCGTCGTACGGTACTGCTTGGCGAGGTTCCACAGTGTTTCGCCCTTTTTCAGCATCCGCAGCACGAGCGACGGTGTTTCGCCGTCCGGCTCCTTTCGTTCCTCGGCAGAGAGTGCCGTCAGGCACGGATAACACGGCGCCACGGAGGAAATGAGAGTGAATTCCGCGGGGAAGCGCACTTCGATCCCGCTTGCGGAGATGCTTGCGGAAATATCGCCGGCGCAGACACAGCGCACGCTGGCCCTGAGCGCTGCGCTAACGTCTGTGTCGAGCGTCACCTCTACGCGGCGCTCGGCAAGGAGCGGACTGCCGCTCTCGTCTAAGTACAGCACCTTGATGAGCGCACTTGTGCGCAGCGTACTGCCCGCATCGCTTTGCGTCAGCGCGGCAGAGCCAAAGGATACGTCGGCACAGAGGATGCTTTGCACCGCGACGCCGGTCTCGATCTGCTCGCGCACGGTCTGCGTGCGGATAAACGTCTCAGGAGACGGGGAAAGCTCGACTTGCTCGCTTTTTGCGCTCAGGTCATAGGCGGTGGAGTAAAGGTCGGCGATACAGCAGAGCTTCTGCGTCCTGCGCAGCAGTACGAACGCGCAGATCATGAGCTTGAGCGAGACGGTATGCGCGTCATCCGGCGCGTTTTCGCTACCGATACGCACCTCGCAGCCGGTCAGGCGAAGTGAAGCATCGCATAAAAGCTCGCCGTCGGCTCCGTCAAGCCCGTCGACGATCTGCGAGAACGGCAGCTCGCTGCTAAGCTGCGCCAGCGTGCCGCCCTGCGTCAGATACAGCATCTCTAAACACGCGATCCCCTTGAGAATGAGCTTGCTGCCAACGCTGCTGCACTCCGTTACGCGCAGCTTACTTTTGGTGCGCAGAATATCGCGGATGGGTTCCTTGGCGCTTGAGAGCACGACCTCTTCGGAAAAGACAAAGTCTTTCTCGCGCACCGCCTGAATGAGCGAGACCTCGTGCGTCTCGCACAGCGTTTCGATCTTGTACGCCTCTTTCTCCGCAACGTCGCCGCAGGCGGTGATCGTGGCGGGCGCATAGGGCGTGACGCACACGTTGACGGAGACGCGCGAAAAGACCTTGCGCGGATTGAGCATCCTGACCTCGCAGGAGTCGATCTTCCCCTCCAGCATGACCTCGCTCGCTCCTGAGAGACGCCCTTCGAGCGTGTAGTCGAGCGCCATGGCGTAGTCAAGGGAGCGGATGCCGTCCTCCGCCATGTAAAGAAGCGTCATTTTGATGCTGCCGGATACGCTGACCTTCCCGTCGGTGAGCTCGTACTTGCGCAGAAACAGACAGCCGCTCGCGTCGATGATCCGCGCGATGTCCGGGCAATAATCCGGCACAATGGTCTCAAGCGTTTCCTCGTGTGTGTCACAGAGCTGAGTGGACGCGTGATAACAGGCAAAGTGCTCCTGTTGCAGTTCCAGTTCCATGGTTGTTCTCTCCTTTGGCACGGTGATGTTGTTCCACTCTATGCCGTGCCAAAGTTGGATATGCCTGCTTTGCGGCTTATTTTCCGTCAATGCTTCGTTGAAGCCCTTGGAAATACAACAAGTATTCCCTGCGGTCTTCGCCGCGCCTGACGAAAAATACTCTCGCAAAGATTTGTTAAGTACTCATTGTTTAATACCTATTCCTTGATGCCGAAGATTTTGCGGAGAATTCCAGAGAGTGCCTTGGGCGATTTCCAGATGACGATTTTCATAGTTATGACCATTCCCTTCTAATTCCGTCTGATACAGCCCAGCCCGCAGAAGATGAGCAGAAATGCGACAAAAAACGTTATCGCGCCCACTGGAAAAATGGCGACGATGAAGATCGCTATGCCAAGCATCAGCGCACACAGTCCCACGCCGCGCCACGGATTTCGATACAACCCTTTCTCCTCCCTCCTGCTTTTGCTGCTACAGTATATACAATCGGGTACCGGGAGGTCACAAACGTAAAAGAGCAGCGAGCGAAAGCTCGCTGCTCCTGTATTCAGTTTTCCCATTCCTTGAGGCCTTTGAGCTCGTTATAGAGCCGCACATAGCTTGAGTGCCGACCCTTGACGATTTTCCCGCTTCGCACGGCTTCAAGCACGGCGCAGCCCTTTTCCTTTGTGTGGCTGCACCCGACAAAGCGGCACGCATCCGCAAAAGGTGCAAATTCAGGGAAAGTCTCAGGCAAACAGTGCTTCAGCTCCAAATTCAGCTCCTCCGCCTCGAACGACGAAAAGCCCGGTGTGTCGATGACCTCCGCACCGTCGGTGAGCGTGTAAAGCTCGACGTGGCGCGTGGTGTGCCGTCCGCGGCCGAGCGCGGCGCTGACCTCACCGACCTTGATCTGGAAGTTCGGATCGAGTGCATTCAAGATGCTGGACTTACCGACGCCGGAATTTCCTGTAAAGGCAGATAGCTTGCCACGGATTGCCGCACGAAGCGTATCGAGTCCTTCCCCCGTCTCCGCGCTGACACAGATCGGAGAAAAGCCCGCTTGCTCATAGTAGGCGGTCAGCTCCTCCGCCGGGTCGAGGTCGCACTTGTTGATGCACAGCAGCACGTCGCAGTTTTTGAGCGCTGCGATCGCAGTCATACGGTCGACAAGATACGGTTCGGTCTTCGGGATGGCGTTCGAGCAGATGATAACAAGCTGGTCGATATTTGCGACAGATGGACGGTCGAAGCAGTTTCTGCGCGGCAGTATCACCTCCACGCGGCCCTCACCGTTTCCGAGGTCACTGATCTCGACAAAATCGCCGACAAGGGGCGTCACGCCGTCCTTGCGGAATTTGCCGCGCGCCTTGCACTGTACGCTGCTTCCGTCATCGCATTTAACGTAGTAAAAACCGCTGAGGGCTTTTTGAATGCGTCCCCTCACGGCGCCACCGCCGGTTCCTCGGAGGCCGCCTGGTTGCCGCTGACGGTCAGGTTGATCGCTGTGCCGGAATCGACCATCTCGTTGGCCAAAATGCTCTGCTCAATGACGATGCCGTAGGGAACCGTCGAAGTTTCGTCATAGGTCACTTCGCCGCAGACAAGTCCGAGCTGCGCGAGATTTTGCCGCACCGTCTCAAGGTCAAAGCCGGTGCAGGTCGGCACGGCGACGCTCTTTGCCTCAACACCCTTGCTGATGTAGAGCTTGATCGTGTCGCCGGATTGGATCATCTCGCCATAGGCGGGTTCCGTCTTGATGATGCAGCCGGAGGTCACGGAGTCGGAATACAACTCCGCATCCTCGAAAATAAGATCAAGATTCAGATTTTTCAGTTGGATCTTCGCGGCGCGGTATTCCTGCCCGACCAGATTGGGCATCTTCTCCATCCGAACCCCCGTGCTGACAAACACGGAGATGTTCCGCTCGCCCTTGACGACCTTGCCGGATTCCGGCGTCTGCTCCACAATCTGTCCTGCGGGATAGTCGCTGCTGGCACGCTGGCCGATCTGCTCGACGGAGAAAACGGAAGTGATACTGGTGTCCGCCATGACCTCCTCCATCGTCTTTCCCAAAAGGCTCGGTACAACGAATTCTGTCGGCGTCTGCGTTTCAAAGCTGCCGAAAATGAAGTGGAACAGTACAAAAACCAGCGCTGCGGCGGCAAGAAGTCCGCCGGCGAGCATCATCGTTTTGCGCCTCTTTTCATCGATCTCCGGTTCCTCGTATTCATCCGCCTGAGCGCTCCCACCGGTGCGCGGACTGACCGCCTGCACGGCGGGAATATACTGCGTCGGCTCGGTGCTCTCCTCCCGCTGAAGGTCCTCGATCGTGAAATCGAGATCCACATCGGGATTTTTGCGAAACTCCTCGAGGTCGGCAAGCATCTCATCCGCGGAGGCATAGCGTTTTTCGATGTCGCACGCCATCGCCTTCATGCAAATCAGCTCCAGCGCCTCGGGAACCTCAGGATTGATCTCGCGCGGAGACAGCGGCACGGAGCTTAAATGCTGGATGGCAACGGATACCGCGCTGTCGCCCTCAAAGGGCAGACGGTTAGTCAGCAGTTCGTAGAGCACGACGCCCGCAGAGTAAATATCGGAGCGCGCGTCAATGCGGTCGCCCTTTGCCTGCTCGGGCGAGATATAGTGGACAGAGCCAAGCGCCTCCTGCGTGAGCGTTTCACCGGAGTTGGACAGGCACGCGATGCCGAAGTCCGCGACCTTGACGCTGCCGTCACGCAGCACCATGATGTTTTGGGGCTTGATGTCGCGGTGGACGATGCCGCGCGAGTGCGGGGGGCGAAGTCCCCGCATGATCTGCGTGACAAAATGCAGCCCTTCGCGCCAGTTGAGCTGGCCGCGCTTTTCCATATACTGCTTGAGCGTGATGCCCTCAATGAGCTCCATCACGATATATTCCGTTTCCCCGCGCGACACGTCGTACACCGACACGATGTTCGGGTGCGAGAGCATCGCGACAGCCTGCGACTCGTCGCGGAAACGGCGGCGGAAATCGGCATCTTCCGCAAGGTCGCTCTTGAGCACCTTGACGGCGACAAGGCGGTTGAGACGGTGGCACTTCGCCTTGTAGACGACTGCCATGCCGCCGCTGCCGATGACTTCGAGCAGCTCGTAACGGTTGTCGAGCATTTTTCCGATCATCTTATCCATACCGATCCCCCCTTCTTACAGATTGTGAAGCAGCACAGCGGTCACATTGTCCGGTGCGCCGTATTGCTTAGCGAGCGCGATGAGCGCAGTGAGTGCGGCATCGATATCGGCTGCTTCGCAGACCGCGCGCTCGATCTGCTCATCCGTCGCGGTGACGATCAGACCGTCGGTACATAAAAGCAGCCTGTCGCCCGCTTTTAGCTTCATTTCATAGGTGTCGCACGCGGCGCTTGTCTCGGGGCCGAGCGCACGTGTGATCAGGTTGCGATTGGGATGCGTGCGCGCCTGCTCCGCCGTGATGTCGCCCGCCTCTACGAGGCTTTCGACCACCGAGTGGTCGTGCGTCACACGACTGAGCTTCCCGTCGCGCACGAGGTAAGCACGGCTGTCGCCGATGTTGCTGACGAGTGCGTTCCCTCCGTCCGTGATGACGGATACGAGCGTCGTACCCATGCCTTTGCAGTCCGGGTTTTCCAACGCGTACTGATGCAC
>JAZLIU010000036.1:0-10579 GCA_045617565.1 Oscillospiraceae bacterium | reverse complement strand
CCGTGGAGCCGCCCTTGCCGCTCAGATCGGCCATTTCGATCATTTTTCCGCCGCCAAGCGGTTTATTGCCGGGCGTCGACACGCCGGAAAGCGGACCGTTGGAGCCTGCTCCGCCGCTCAAGGGGCCTCCCTTGCCGCCCGTCGGCTGGTCGCTGCCGCCTATGCCGCGCAGATTGCCCGGTGAGCCGCCCGTGGAGCCGCCCTTGCCGCTCAGATCAGCCATTTCGATCATTTTTCCGCCGCCCTGATCCGTTCCTGAGGAATGGCCGGATGCGCCGGATGCGCCGCCGCTCTGTGCCGAGCGGTCGCTCAAATAATTACGCAGCGCGGAAATACCGGAGCCGATCCCCTTGGCGCCGTGGTAAGCGCCGGCTGCAATACCGGAACCGACTGCGCCCGCTGTACCCACTGCTAACGCACCGGCGCCCAACGCGGCCTTTCCGCCCAGCTTCGCTGCGCCGAAGCCGAGTTTCAAAGCACCCTTTGCCGTCGCCTTGGTTGCGGCTTTGCCCATTTCAAACGCCTGATCGCCGAGCTGGCTGGCGCGGTTCCCGGCGTTGAGGGCTGCATAGCTGGTGTTATTGGCAAGGATACCGGTGACCATCTGTCCGAAGCCTTCCACCGCTTCGAGACCGCCCACGATCAGCAGCACCTTCGCCACGAAGATGAGCGAAACGGACTCGAAGAGCACCAGCTTGGGGCTGAGAACGATCGGTGCAAACAGGATAATCAGACGCATCGGAATGATCATGCCGAGAATTCCGAATGCCTGAATGACCATCGCCATCGTCCACTGCTTAAACTTTTCTCCCTCGTCCAGCGGCATCGTAGAAACCGCCAGAGGCGCCACGATGTAAAGGGAGACCATATTGAAAATACGCATCACGCATCCGAAAATACAGCGCAGAAGATTTTTAAGCGTAAAGTATGTCAGGATCCAGATAAAAATGTAGTTGATACCCGTCAGGCCGATATCGAAGGCCGCCTTGACGTGATCAAAATTGTAGATGTCCTTTTCCCCGGTATAGAACGCGCCGCGAAGGCCGTCCGTCAAATAGGGATTTTCGTTGTATTTCTCGTTCTTCGCGGCGTTCGTCGTGCCGGAAAGGAACAGAATGCGGTCAAGACCGACACTGTTTGTGACGGTATAGCCGCTCTCATAGTCCGAGATCGGGTAGAATTCCGCATTGGTCTGAAGGATCTTCATAATCTTCAGCAGCGAATTGGAGACCTCCTCGTAGTACACGTCCATTCTCAGCTCACGGGAGGTATCCGACGCGTAGACCAGCTCCTGCAGAACGCTCTGCCAGGTGTCGATCGTCTCGCCGTCCTTTTCCGTGATGTAGACCATGTCGAAGACCTTCTGCTGCTCCAGATAGTTCAGATCCTGCCGGATGTCGTTGTAGCAGCTGTTGAGATTGTAGCGGCTCGTATAGGACGGATTGAGCGAATAGTTGCCGATCGTCTTATAAATTCGTGCCATTGTTGCGTACTGCTCATCCGTGAAATGGATCTCCTTTCTCTGCGAGAAAGAGTCCGCATTGTCGAAAATATAGCCAATGCGGTTGATGACCAGATTGGTCAGCGTCAAAGACGCAAGGAGCGCAGCGCTCAAGATCAGCATCGTAAAAATGCTTTTGAACATTGAGCCGAGGATCATGCCCATCGACTGGTTCTGGTGCTTATCGCTCAGGTCAAACGTCTTGCGAATCACCGAGACCATAGTGAATACGATCACGAACGTGATGCCGAGCAGCGCCATTGCCCAGTAGACGTTTTTGACGCTCTCGTTCTGGAAGAACACGTTGAGCAGGAAATCGTATTCGTCGTTATACTGCACCTTGGTCGTGCCGGAAAATACGTTGAACAGCTCCTGCAGCAGCGCCACAACGACCATCAGCGCCTTGGTGACATAGTAAAGGAGCATTCCGACAAAGTTGCTGATTGCCGTAATGATCGCATCGCCTATCGTATCGGCAATGCTGCCCGCGGTATCGCTGACAAAGCCTAACGCGCTGTCAAAGAAATCAGTAATCGCACCCATCGTATGCTGCTCCTTTCTCGCTTATTTTTTTCATAGGGAGATCGGTCCTTTCCATCGAAAAACGTATATGCCTACCTGACTCTCAGGTGTCTTCTCGCGCGGTAGAGGCGAACGATAATGAAGATCACCGCAGCCAAAATGATTGCGAAGAAAACAAGGCTGTTGATATTGAAATAAACCTGTAAGACGAATTTGTAGGTCGTAACGTTTCCCGCTTCATCCTGAAGGTTGATGACGTAGCTGCCGCTTTGCGTCAGCTCCTCCGTGTAACCGATCTGTTCGCCGTCAAGCGAAATGTAGACTCTGTCGCCCTCGGCAACGTCCGCAAGGCTCACCGGTCCGCGTGCAACGCCGTCCTCCACGGCTTCCAGCGCAAGCGTCGGCGGCGTATGGTCAATGCTGACGTTGAGATAATAGGGCAGCGCCGTGGGCTGGCAGTAATAGGTGATCTGATAGTCGCCCTCCTCGCTCAAATCCACCGCGTCGACCGTAACGGGAAGGCTCTCCCCGTTGTACAGCACCTCCGTGACCGCAAACCCGTTGGGCATACGGTACTCGTTCAGCGAGCCCGTGACGCTGTTGACGATGGTGAATTTGAACGGCTGGATCCTCGTTGCACCGTTATCGACGCTGAGCAGGTAGCTGCCCGGCACGTTGATCGAGCCGTAATCCGGATTGCTGAGCTCCTTGCCGTTATAGTACAGCGCCGCATCCACACCGGCGGGGATCTCAATGCTGACCGGATCGTTCGTCACCATTCCGTAAGCCACCGACGAATAGATCTTTGAGCCGTCGTTCGACAGGATGTGGACAAACATCCCGCGATCCCGGTCATAGTAGGAGCTTGCACTCAGCGTGACGACATTTGCGTAGGATACCGCGTCATTGCCGTAGAGCGGCTGGCCGGTGTAGCTGTCGATCTCGCCGGTGTAGCTCATATCGATCTCGAGCGCCGCGGCCGACACCGTCAGCAGCATCAGTAATGAAATTGCCATGAAAACTGTTTTTTTCATGTCATGCTCTCCTCAAAGTTGCGATGGTTTTGCTTTTCTGCTCTGTTTGCCTTTATTCGCCCAAAACCGTGCGATTTCTCTCCTTGATGTCGTAGAACGCTTCGTCCGCATGGAATACGTTGGAGCGGATGGCGTCCATATTCATCCTGCCGAACTTGTAGTAGCTGCACTTGTAGCTCGGCGTGTACTTGGTAAGCAGCGGGTAGTTGCCGAACGTCACGATGATCGCGTTGCCGGTAGACTCCTTGTTGTTGAGCTTTTGCAGCTCGCTCGGGTAGATGAGCGGACGCGTCTGCATCTGACTCGACACGCTCATATCGCCTTCCTTGCTGCCCATGCTCTGCGAGGTCGAATTCGTCTTGACCGTCTTGTTGCCGCACAGCTCGCTGAATTCCTTGCAGGTTCCGATGTCGTTCGAGCCGATGAACATTTTAAGGCCGCAGTTGGACTTGACGACGTCCGCCACGCCCTCGCCGTACACGTTATTGAGCTGGGAGTAGCTCTGCACGACCATGTTGAACCAGATCTTTCTGGATCGGCCGACCGTGATCATCTTGTCGAACTTTTCGATCTTCGGCATATTGCCGAACTCATCCATGATGAAGTACACGTTGCGCGGGAGGGACAAGTCTTCTCTTGCGGACGCCACCTTGATGAGCGCCTTGTAGATGCTCAATACGAAGAGGGACGCAAGCCCGTGGCGCGTATCCTTTTCATCGGGGATCTTCAAAAACAGCGCCGTGGGGCGGTCGGCAAACTGCGAAGCGTGAATGTCCGTCGTGGAGGTCAGGCCGCAGATGCCGTTATCGTTAAAGAGCGAGAGCTTATCGAACGTGATCGACATATAGCTCGACATCGTCTGATCGGCGGCTGCCAGCACCTGACGCGACAGCGCCACCGCCTGCGAGAGGGGATTTCTACCCTCGAAATAATTTTTCAGCGCCTCATAGTTATTTTCACTGTTGGTCAGAATTTTGTTGATGTTATAGAAGTTGAACTTTTCCTTCGTCATGCCCAGACGCTCGTCGGTGCTGTCCTCGAGCATGGCAAGGCAGGTCGAGAGAATGATCGAACGCGCACCCTTTTCCCAAAGCGGATCCTTTTCGTTGGTGATCGGGCAGATACCGGAAACGAGGTCGTTGAGATCTTCGTACATCTCATCGTAAATTTTCTGCTTGGCGACGGAAATATCATCCTGACAGTGGCGCAGGTCGGCGTAGGCCTTGCCGTCCCACTCGCACCAGAGCTCGCCCTTTTCCGCCATGCCGTCGATCTGCTTGAGCTCTGCATAATCTTCCATACTGTCGCGGTGGACGATGATGCCCTGTCCCGTGCTCTGGAACTCCTGGTACATATCCCAGATGGAGTCGAGCGGATTCCAGCGGGAGGAGGAATAGGTGTCGCGCAGGTCGAGCACCATCACGTCATAGCCGCGCTCCTTGAGGAAGGCGGAATGCAGGTCAAACAGCTCACCCTTCGGGTCGGTCATGATCATGCTCGAGCCGCAGCTCGTGGCAGCAAGCAGCTGGATCATGGGATTGATGAACGTCGTCGTCTTACCGGAACCGGTGGAGCCGATGATCAGCGAGTGGACGCCGTTGAGGAAGTTGAGCTGCAGCTTTCCCTTTTTATCGACCAGCGCACGCACCGGCACGCCGTCCTCCTTGAACTTTTTCAGCGCGTCAAGCTCCTCGTATACGCGGGGCTTGAAGTACTTGTCGCGCTCCTTATCGGTCATAAAGCGGCTGTTTTCCAGCACGCTGAGCACGTCGCCGCCCTTTTTGGAGGAGAAGATGCCGTCGCTGCCGAAGAAGCGAAAGCCGCTGGAGATCGAGGAGATCGCGAAGAACAGCAGCACGATCACCGCGCCGAGCGCCCACGACTGCCACTGCACCAAATAGCGTGGCTGGAGCGAAAAGCCCTCACCGGAGACGACGCCGCCGATGCCGGAGATCACACTGCGCAGCAGAAAGCCGATGATTCCCGACGACACGATGCCAAGCAGCACGTAGACCGCAAACCGGCCGCCTGTGAGCGCGTGGACGGCATCGCTCGCCGTGTTTTTCAAATTGAGTTTTTTCACCGCATGACCTCCTGTGCCTCAGCGTCCGCCGCACCGCAGCGGTGCGGCGAAGCGCCGTTAATTAGTGGATATTTATGCCATTTTGCGTGTTATTTATCTAAGTCGAATTTTCCAAAAAACCGATTTGAGGGTTCTTTCCGTTGTCCCCGCGTACGCGCCGCCTTACATCTGATCGGAGCTTGAAATCGTCCCTCAGCCATAAATTTAGCTATATCGCGTAGCGTTCTTGTATTCCTCGGTGTCCTTATAGTTGCCGAGGAATTTTTCGGGTTCGGGTGCCTTCGGGAGCTTGATCATTCTATCCGGGAAGTTCAAAATGACTTCAGCACTCCCGTTTTTCACCGGGCTACAGGCGATTGCCTCCGCGCTATAGTATCCCTTTGGATAAAGCGCCCATATCAGCTCATTCGACCTGATCGAAGACGTGGGTCTAAAGTAGTTATTACCGTATTCGATTATCGCTCCGTAATACTGGTTAAAGCTCTTGTCATACGTGTCGTAGATGCGTTGATAGAGTTGACCATTTTTATAATTATCCCTATAGAGCGCTCCTTCATAATACCGTATGGCAGTGTTTCCCTCCGTAGTAACCGTGAATCTTACTTTGCCGCTTTTGTCCTTTACTGCATAGCCATTCTTTGTAATAATCAGCTCGCCGTAGAAGCCTCCGTCTTCATAGTAGATGACCGTCTTTCCATCGGTTTTCGGATAGATCTTGCCGCCATCCGGTGTGGTACTAGTATAATCAGCCTCCGGCATCATCAGAGAGATCGTCCCGGTGTTATAGGAGCTCGACACAGACGAATCAATGTAGATTTCCGGGTTATGATCCCGCGTGACCGTCTTTATCTTGCCGTTGTCAAAGAACAAGATAAGATTCTCGGGCAGTGCATAGTAGGGACTACCCCACAGATTAACACCCGCAGGCGGATCGATCTCAACCCGTGAATCGCCCACTGCGCGGGCAACTACCGTTCCGCCGTCAGCCGCGTTCACGGTCCACATGATCGTGCCTTGTAAAACGTCCGTAGGTTTCTGCGTATAGAACGCATCGCTGTAGACGACTTTTTCGCCAGAGGAGCGTTCGATGGCAGAGAGCACATCCTCGTTCCGGTTGGTCCAGTCATTCCACAGCCTCTTGTAAATGTAAGTCACCGTTGTGCCGTCCGTTCTCGTATAGCGAATGTTGCCATTTGCCAGCACAGTTCTCGAGTCAGGCATCGTCAGGATGACAAAAAGCTCGTCATAGGAATCTGCGGCGGCAGATTCGACGTAGTTCTTCGGGTCGGCATCGCTGATCTTCATCGTACGGCTCTTTCCGGCGTTCTCGCCCGTGAAGAAGAGCGCAAGGCGGTCGTCGTCCTTTCCGAGAGCGCGGGCGGTGGTCACGTCGCCGTTTGTTGCGATCACAGTCCACAGAAGCTCGCCCTCCTCGTGCTGCGTCGCGCTCTTTTCATAGAAGCTCGTTTCATACACGATGCCCGTGCCGGCGGGAGTGAGATTTCCAACAACGACACTCTTCACTTCTCCGGTAGCAGGATCCTTCACATTGGCGTAGATCAGATACGAGCCGTCCGTCTGCTGGTAGCGGGTGGTGCCGTCTCCCATATCGGTCTTCGTCTCCCACATGGTAACCACACGGGGCTTTGCATCGTACAGGTATCCGCCGGGTGCAGCGCCGAGACTGCTTTCATACTTGAAGTAGGTGGCGTCCACCTCTTCATTCGGGCGCGTGCAGGTCAGACCGCTGTCAAAGTAGACCACGGAGCAGTTTGTGCCGTCGGTCTTGTCCACGTAGCATCTCGTGACGCCGCCTCTTGCCGCCGTCACCGTCCACGCGCACTGGCGCTCCCACCAGCTTCGCACGCCCTCGTCAAACGGGTCGTACTCGATCTTGGCGCCGGCATACAGACCCGCGATATATTCTATGGATTTCGTCGCGCCGTTCGCCAGAACGGTCTCGATGCGGTCCGTATAGGAATAGGTGCCGAACTTGCCGGACGGATCGGACTCGTAGTCGGCGATCTTCTCGCCCGTGCTGTCGTAGCGAACACGCTTGCCGTCGGCAAATTCTTCTTCGAGGTCGCCGTTTTTGTATTCCCGCTTGAGGACCAGATCGTTTTTCTGCGGTTTCTTATATTCGGTGACCAGCGTTCCGTTATCGTCGAGCCACATCTTATACTCATCCGTCTCGACGCTGACCTCGTTATAGGAGCCGTCCGCGTTGCGGGTGATGTAGTTTTCCTCGCCGTTCGCCTTGGGCGTCGCCCAGGTCTCTTTCGAGGTGCCGTCCTTATTCGTCACGACAACGTTGCCGTTGGCGCGCAGCAGCGTGGTCACGCCCGTTGTGGCGTTATAGTATTCGGTCGCGCCGTCCGGATAGGTGCGCGTAGTGTTGCCCTTGTCGTCCGTATTGATCTCGACGCCGTTTTCATCGATCTTGCGTGACGGCATTCCGCCCGTGTTCCACGCGCCCTTGCCGAGGTAAATACTGTCCCTCTGATTGGTGTCGGTATTGTAAACGCCGTTTTCATTGGAATATTTCAGTACGCCGTCCACCTCGATGACGTAATCGCCGGACGTCCAAATGGCAGTCGAGGCGCGGCTGCCCCAGGTATACATCGGACCGAAGTCGAAGTACACATTGGTGGGATTGCTCGGCGTTAAGTTCTGCGCATTGAGCAAGCCGTACTTAAAGTAGTATCCGATCGCCATTGCGCCGCCCTTGCGGATCTGCAGCTTGCTGTTGTCGAGCGTCAGCTCATGCGGGAGGACGATATAGCCGCTGCACACGCAGCTTCCGCCGTCCTTGACGATCAGCTTGCAATTACTGTTGGCGTTGAAGATGATACGCGCGTTCTCCATGACGACCAGGTTGCCCTCGCCGCGGACGTTGGAGTTGGCGCCCTTGGCAAGATCTTTTAGTCTCGTGATCTGTTCGCTCATGCGATTGAGCCGCTCCGTATTTTCTTCAATGAGCGTCTGCGTCGCGCTCATACTCACCTTCGCCGCGGTGATCTGCTCATCGATCGCCGCGATCGGCTTATTCAGCTTGTCGTACTGCTCCTGATACGCCTTCTTATCTTTTTCGTAGGTCGCTTCGCTTTCCGCTAACGCTTTCGCTGCATCACTTTCAAGCTTTGCTATTTGGTTCTTCTCCGTTTGGCTGAGCTGATCCATCGTCCTGCCGTCGAGTATTGCCTTCTTTGCGTTTTCCAACGTGACCGGCACACTTGTAAGCGTCTGATCGTACAGCGCATAGGCATTGTCGATCGCTGCCTTCAGATTTTCCAGACGCTCCTTCAGCGGCAGCTTCGTGACCTCGTCAGCTTCGAGCAGCAGCCGCTCCTTCTCTACCTCTTTTTGCGCTATGGTATTGTTTTGCGTTGTAAGACTCTCTTTCTGCGAATTGATCTCCGCCTGAAGCGCTGCTCGCTCCGCCTCGCGCAGCGGGAGCGTCTGTTTTGCGTCCTCCGCCACGTTGACAACGCCGCCGCTGTTGACGATGGTGCCGGCGTTGCTGCTTTTCGGCAGGAAGCTGGTGATGCACGCATCCGGCTGCAGAATGACCGTTCCGTAGTTCTGGATCGTTCCGTTGTTGTAAAACTGACCCTCGATGCTCAGCACGCCGCCGGGCATGACCGTGATCGTATGGTCGTCCGTGAGGAGCACGCCGTTGTCAACGTTCATGACCATGCCGCTGTGCACGGTATAATCCTCGGCGATGGCGGAAATGGTGATCTTCTCGCCCCAGTACATCGTAAAGGAACTGTAGTTATAGGTATTGTCCTGCCAGCCGTAGAGCCACTGATTGTAATGGATGACGCCAACGTCAGCTTTAGCCGTTTGCTCCCAAAAGATCTTTACTCTTTCATCACTCGGTATACTGGAGGCATACTTTCCGCCAAGCTCTCTGGTGTAGAAGGTCCATCTGCCCTCTCTCCCGCCGTAGGAACCCCAGTCAAAGTCACCGGTACCTTTGATGGGCCAGTTGTTAAACCACATCCTGCCCTTTCTTGCATCATTATTTTTATCGTCTACACCGCCGTCCATCTCGACCTCGACATTGGTCAGCGCATCCAGCGAATAGAAAATATCATAGTCCGATGAGTAGTTGAACGGTTCGACCTCGTATTTGTTCGTATCGAACGTTTTGGCCGTGATCGCATCTTCGCCGTGCTTTGTGTAGCTATCGCTGCCCGGCAGATCCTGATAGGCATAGAAAATATGCTTAGTACTTTCACCTTCATAGGTGTCTCTCCACATCAGGAGCGCGGGCACCTTCCGCCCGATGGGCGGGAGGGTGTCCTTATCGAGGACGCGGTGCCACTTGTAAACCGTGATCGTGTTGTAGGCGTCGCCCTTCATTCCCCCCTGAAAGTCGGCATTCGCCGCCGGAACGAGGGAGAATATCATCACGAGCGCGAGCAGCGCGGAAAGCGAGCGCCTTTTGATATTTGAAACGGTGTGTTTGACTGTGTTCATCGTGTTTCTCCTTTCACCGTGCGAGTTTTCGCTTCTCAAAGCCGTCCGTTCGCCGAGCGGCTTTGAGAAGCGGGAGGACTGCCGTCCTCCGCTTCGTTAATGTTTTATTTTATCATGATAGGCATCTTAATGCAACTGCGGTTCTTCCTTGACCGGCGGTTTTTCACCCATAATGGGACTGTTGTTCTCTTTGACCTTCTGCGTCTCGTTCTGCTTCTGCTTTGCCATTTCGCCAAGCTCCGCCTTGAGGTCAAAGGGCTTGACATAGCTGCGGTGCCTCAGGCTTTCCTTGCGTTCCTGCGATGCGAACTTGATCAGCGACTGGAATGCTTTAGATTCCTTTTCACCCACCTGACCGGGATCCTTATACTTTACGCGGCTGATCGTTTCGATGTCCTCATACGGCATCATAAACACAAGGGTCATGTCCTTTCCCTCGAGATCGCGGCAAACGTGATGGAATTCATCCGTCTTGGTGTAGTTGTCGTAGAGCTTTTCAAAGCCCTCCCGGTCAAGATCGTCAAGCACCTGCTTCTGCTCGGGCGTACCGTTTTGCTGCACGTCCTGCAGATGCGAGAGGAACAGGGCGCGTCCCGTCATCTGCATCAGCGGCGTATATTCGCCGTGCGGCAGATCGTCATCGTTGGTGCGGATCTGATTATTGACGGCGATCTCGGAAAATTCGAAGATGCAGTCGCGCTCCATGTTCTTGAGGTTGTTGTCAAGCCCGCGCTCGCTGCGTGCTTTTTCCATCAGCTCCGTGCGCCGCTGCTTCATATCCTCTCTGCGCGTCTTGAGCGACTGCTTCTGCCGCTCCTCCGCGTCCGCCGCGCGCTTCTCGCGCGCCTTCTTCGCGTCGGGCTTGATCTCAAGCGACTGCTTGCGCGTATCGTCGAGAAGCTTTCCGAACTTCCCCTGATACCTGCCCTCCGCGACCATTTCCTTCTGCTGCCA
>JAZLIU010000035.1:0-4032 GCA_045617565.1 Oscillospiraceae bacterium | reverse complement strand
ATGGAACTCAAGGGTACCAAGACCGAAGCCAATCTGATGGCTGCATTTGCCGGCGAATCGCAGGCAAGAAACAAGTATGACTATTATGCCTCTCAGGCCAAGAAGGACGGTTACGTCCAGATCGCAGACCTGTTTGAAGAGACCGCCAGAAACGAAAAGGAGCACGCCAAGATCTGGTTCAAGCTCTTAAAGGGCGGTAAGGTCCCCGAAACGACCGTCAACCTCGAGGACGCGGCGGACGGCGAAAACTACGAGTGGACCGATATGTACGCGACGTTTGCCAAGGAAGCGCGCGAGGAGGGCTTTGAATCCATTGCCTTGCTCTTCGACCGCGTGGGCGCGATCGAAAAGGAGCATGAGGAGCGCTATCGCAAGCTGCTCGCCAACATCAAAGACGGCATCGTCTTTTCCCGTGACGGCGATAGGATCTGGCAGTGCTCCAACTGCGGCCACATCGTCGTCGGCAAGCAGGCGCCGCAGGTCTGCCCTGTCTGCGCTCATCCGCAGGCCTATTTCCAGATCAAGGCAGAAAACTATTAAAAAAACGCAAAAAAACGGGACGCGCTGCGTCCCGATTTTTCTTTACAGATCGCGCCCGTCGAGCGCGGCGAGTCCGAAGCGCACCGCGCGCTCGATCTGCTCTTTTTCATTTTCGTCCGCCGCGTCGAATTTCTGCCGCAGGTCGCGCAGGAACAGCCCCCGCAGGGAATCCTCCTCGCTGCGCGCCCAGATGTCCTGCCGGATGTGCGTCTTGTCGCGCAGCTCAAGATGGAAAAAGTCCGCGGCAAAGCGCTCTTCAAGCTTCTTTAAGTCCACGCCGCGCTCGTCCGTCTCACCCGTGAAGATCATGCGGTAGAGATCACGCGCCGTACTCTCCGGCAGCGCGGCGGTCAACGCGTCGGCGGGGACTTCGTCCGTCACGTCGACGGTCAAGATCTCATAGCGGCGCTTTGCAAAGGAAACAAATTTTATGTCAACCTTGCTCCCATCCACCGTGCCGCTCAGAAAGCCCTTTTCGCCCAGCTCGTCAAATCCGCGTCCCTCGACGCAGCCCGCGTAGGCGCAGACGGTGCTGCCGAACTTGTGGAATCCGTCGTGCAGGTGCGTGTGGCCGAGTGCGAGATAGTCGAGCTTCGATGCGGCGACCTGTTCTTTTGTCAGCGGTGAGTAGCGCGCCTCCGCCGCGTTCAAGTCGCCGTGGAGCACCATCAAATGCGTCAGACCGTCGTCCGGCGCGGTGAAGCCATCGAGCAGGCTCGTCTCCTGCGCGGCATCCGTGAATGCCGCGCCGTAAACGGCGCAGGAAAGCTCCGGCAGCTCGACACGCTCGATCTCCCGCGTTTTGAAAATGTGGACGTTCTCGGGCCATGGGAGCGTAGCGTACAGGCTTTTCGCACTGTAATAATCGTGGTTGCCGGGCGCGATGAACACCCGCGCGGACATGGGAGCGAGCGCATCGCGCAGCGCCTCGACGGTCTCGCGGTAGGTCGTCTCGCCGTCAAACAGGTCGCCGGCGAGGAGAACGATGTCGACGCCCTGTCGGTTTACATAATTCGATAACCGCTCCAGCAGCTCTCGCCCCTCGCGGCGGCGCAGCTTCGCCTGCTCCGGCGTGAGCGCGCCGAAGGCGGAGTCCAGATGGAAGTCCGCCGCGTGTACAATTTTGACGGGCATCTCCGCCCCTCCCCTCTGCCTTACGCCTCTTTACTCTTACACACGTCCACCCACGAAACAAAGTTGGACGAGTATTTTTCCAGCTCCTCGCAGGTCATCTCAATGGCGCTGTTGGCGCTGCCCGCCGCGGGAAAAACGGTGGCGAAGCGCTTCATCGAAACGTCGAGATAGGTCTTGACGTTCTCGGGCAGCGCGAACGAGCACACGCCGCCGGGCGCGTGGCCGGTAAATTCACAGGCCTCGTCAAAGGTGAGCATCTTCGCCTTGACGTGGAACTGCGCCTTGTATTTGGCGTTGTCGATCTTCATATCGCCCGCGGTGACGATGATGATGGGCTCGGTGTCCGAGAGCTTAAAGCTCATGGACTTGGCGATGCGCGCGCCCTCCACGCCCACGGCAATCGCCGCAAGATCGACGGTGGCGCTGGACACGTCAAATTCGCGGATGCGATCCGCGATGCCGAATTCGTTAAAATACGCTCTTACCTTTTCAATGGACATGGTTTTTCTCTCCTATCTGATGTCTATTCTTTCAACGCCGACGCACAGTCCGGTGTCGCTGTCTAAGCTGAAGATCGCGCCCTGCATCTTGCACGCGCCGCCCGGCTCCTGATACCGTCCCGGCAGGCCGCCGAGAAAGCCCTCGATGGACTGCTCCGTTTTGATGCCGAGCACCGAGCGCACCGCGCCGGTCATACCGAGGTCGGAAATATAGCCCGTGCCCTTGGGGAAAACCTCCTCATCCGCGGTGGGGACGTGGGTGTGCGTGCCCCACACGGCGCCGACGCGCCCGTCGAGATAGTAGCCCATGGCGAGCTTTTCGCTCGTCGCCTCGGCGTGGAAATCGACCAGCGTGAAGGTCGGCTTCTCATCGCTTGCAAGCAGCATGTCTGCCGTTTTGAAGGGGTTATCCGCATTGAACGCAAGGTCGCAGCGCCCGATAAGGTTCATCACCGCGATGCGGGCCTTCCCGCAGTTATACACACCGTAGCCCCTGCCGGGCATCCGTGCGCCGAGATTCGCGGGGCGCAGAATGTACGGACATTCATCAAGATAATCTTTGATCTGAAATTTGCCGAATGTGTGGTTGCCGAGCGTGATGACGTCCGCGCCGGCGGCAAAAATCTGCTCCGCGTCGTCGCGCGTGACGCCGACCATCGCGCCATTTTCACCGTTGACGACGGTAAAGTGAATGTCCTTGAGCTTTTTGACGCCGCGCAGGTTTCGGCTCAGGTGCTTCACGCCGCACGCGCCCACCACGTCTCCGATGGCTAAAATCCGATAGATCATAGGGTGTTCCCCATTTCCGATAAATTTTATTCAGTATAGCAAACGCAGCAAAAAAAGGCAAGCCGCCCGCCGTGCATTTTCCCCGCGCAGGCGAAAAAAGAACCGCCGAACGGCGGTTCTTTTCGTTTTATTTTGCGTATTCGATGGCGGTCGTCTCGCGCAGGACGTGGACCTTGATCTGACCGGGGTATTCCATCTCGGCTTCGATCTTCTTGGCAAGCTCGCGGGCGAGAATGACCATCTCGTCCTCGCTGACCTGCTCGGGCTTGACCATCACGCGTACCTCGCGGCCCGCCTGAATGGCGTAAGCCTTGTCGACGCCGGGATAGTTGCCGGTGATGTCTTCAAGCTGCTCGAGGCGCTTGATGTAGTTTTCGAGATTTTCGCGGCGGGCGCCGGGACGGGCGGCAGAGATCGCGTCGGCAGCCTGCACGATGCAGGCGACGACAGTCTGCGGCTCAACGTCGTTGTGGTGCGCCTGAACGGCGTGGATGATGTCTTCCTTCTCGTGGTACTTGCGCAGGAACTCGACACCGAGGGCAACGTGCGTGCCCTCCATCTCGTGGTCGATGGCCTTGCCGAGATCGTGCAGCAGACCTGCGCGCTTGGCGGATTGCACATCGGCGCCGAGGTCGGCGGCCATCATGCCGGCAAGGTGGGACACTTCAATGGAGTGCTGCAGGACGTTCTGTCCGTAGCTGGTGCGGTAATGCAGACGGCCAAGGAGCTTGACAAGCTCGGGATGGATACCGCGCACGCCGGTCTCCAGAACGGCGCGCTCACCCTCGGACTTGATCACGGCGTCCACCTCGCGGCGGGACTTTGCGACCATTTCCTCAATGTGCGTGGGATGGATGCGGCCGTCGGCAATGAGCTTTTCGAGCGCGAGGCGTGCGACCTCGCGGCGAACGGGCTCGAAGCAGGAGACGGTGATGGCCTCGGGCGTATCGTCGATGATCAGATCGACGCCGGTCATCGTTTCGATGGTGCGGATGTTGCGGCCCTCGCGGCCGATGATGCGGCCCTTCATCTCGTCATTGGGCAGGGGTACCACACTGACGGTGATCTC
>JAZLIU010000034.1:0-11400 GCA_045617565.1 Oscillospiraceae bacterium | reverse complement strand
GTCCGCCAGCTCCCTGATCTTGCCGACGGGATCCATGAACGCGCCGTCGCCGTAGACCATGGCTTCGTTCTGCTTGCCGGAGGCTTTGCTCAGCCGCGCGCTGATGTCGGCGGCGGCCGTCATGCAGTCGCGCGGGGAGAGCTTGGTCGTGTCCTCGGTCGCCTTGTTGGAGCCGAGGAGACCGAAATCGGCGTTGTAGCCGCCGCCGTCCACAGGGGCGGTGAGAAGATCGTCCATGCCGAGCACTACGCGAGCGCCCGCGTTCTTCAAAAGGCGCTTGCTGCGCGCGCGGGTGTGGATGTCGCAGGTGATGACGGCATCGGTGTAGTCCAGCAGCGTCGTGACGCGGTTAGCAAAGATGACCTCGACCTCAGCGCCGGCGGAGGTGATGACCTCGGAATAGAAATCGACGTAGTCCACGCCGGTGAAGGGGTGCAGGATGTGGCCGAAGTTGGCGCGGAACTGCTCGAGCGTCAGCACGTCAGAGTACGGGTTGATGCCCTTTTCGTCGAGCAGGTCCCAGTCGACGAGATGGTTGCCGACCTCGTCGGAGGGATAGGAGAGCAGCAGCACGACTTTTTTGCAGCCCATCGCCATGCCGCGCAGAAGAACGGAGAAACGGTTGCGGCTGAGAATCGGGAACGCGATGCCGACGGTGCCGCCGCCGGTCTTTGCGCGCACGTCCTTGGCGATCTGCTCGACCGTCGCGTAGTTGCCCTGAGCGCGGGCGACGACAGACTCGGTCACGGCGACGACGTCGCGGTCGTGCGGCGTGATGCCGGCTTCGTTCCACGCTTCGATGACGGAATTGGCGGTGATCTCCGCGATGTTGTCTCCCTCGCGGATGATGGGGGCGCGCACGCCGCGTACAACAGTACCGATCGTTCTCATGGCGTATCTCCTTTGATTTTAGCAAAATATCGTTTGCGGTCATGACCGCTTGCTTTTTCACAGCATCCCCATTATAATGGCACTGTAATCATAAGTAAAGCATCATTTTTTAATGATTATTATAAGTGTAACTAATGGAGACTATTCTTATGGCGATCAAACTGGAGCTGTACCGCGTGTTTCGTGAAGTCGCGGAAACGGGCAATTTTTCAAAGGCGGCGCAGAATCTGTTCATCTCGCAGTCGGCGGTGAGCCAATCCGTGCGGCAGTTGGAGGATGCGCTGCAGACGCGGCTTTTCCTGCGCACGCCGCGCGGTGTCGCGCTGACGGAGGACGGGCGGCTGCTCTTTGATTATGTGCGCAGCGCGATGGGGCTTCTGGAAGCGGGCGAGGATAAGCTCGCGCAGGCACGCGCCCTGCAGACCGGCAGCCTGACCATCGGCGCGAGCGACACGGTCACACGGTACTTCCTGCTGCCGCATCTGGAAGCGTTCCGCCGCCGCTATCCGAATATCCATCTGCAGATCATCAGCGGACGCAGCGGCAAGGTGCTGGGGCTTCTCCGCTCTGGCAAGGTGGACGTTGCGTTCGCCAGCACGCCGGAGGACGATGAAACGCTTTTCCATGTTCCCTGCATCGAAACGCACACGAGCTTTGTCGCCGCCGCAGACTACCACTGCGATTTTGAGCACGTCTATACCGCAGCGGAGGTCGCGGCGTTCCCGCTGATCCTGCTCGACCGCAAGGCGACCTCGCGCGTATACCTTGAAAAATACTTTCTCAGCCTCGGCACAGCCGTCAAGCCCGAGCTGGAGTCCGGCGCGCACGACCTGCTCGTCGATCTCGCGCGCATCGGCATCGGCGTCGCCGCGGTCACGCACGAATTCGTGGCAGATGAGCTTGCTGCCGGCACGATCCGCGAGTTGAAAACGAGCTTCGCCGTTCCGCCGCGCACGGTGGATCTGTGTACGCTCTCCAACGTGCCGCTCTCCTCCGCCGCGGAGCGCTTCACACAGGAGCTGCTGCAGAAGCTGTAAACTCCCGCCTCTAAGGCAACACCGCACAATTGTGGTGTTGCCCTAAAAATTTTTGAAAATTTTGAAGAAAACAGTTGACAATCGCGTTTACTGTGGTGTAGTATACCAATGTTCGGTTTGCGCGGTTAGCTCAGCTGGTAGAGCACATGCTTGACGTGCATGGGGTCACAGGTTCGAGTCCTGTACCGCGCACCACGAAAAAAGTCCTGAAGCTGCAATAGCTTCGGGACTTTATTTTTTACCTGAGAACTTTTGGTTGTTAGTAACGTGTTTGTAACATATTATTTCCTTTTCAAAAACTCCCTTCAAAGCGCCGGAAAAGCGTCCCGCGCCGCATAATTTCCCTCCCAGTGCAGAAACTAACGGCAAATCTTACCGGGAGGTTACTGTTATGATCGAACAGGATACGATCAATCTCTTGCGCGAATGCGACGCAGGCATCAAAATGGGCGTCGCCTCGATCGACGAGGTGCGCGACTACGCCAAAAGCAGCGAACTGAAGCAGGCGCTCACCGACTGCAAGGTGCAGCACGAGCAGCTCAAGGACGAGCTGCAGCAGGCGCTCGACCGCTTCGGCGACGACGGCAAAAACCCCAACCCTATGGCAAAGGGCATGTCGTGGCTCAAAACGAACGTCAAGCTCGGTCTCGACACGTCCGACGCCACCATCGCCGACCTCATGACCGACGGGTGCAACATGGGCATGAAGTCGCTGACGAGGTATCTCAACGAATACAAGGCGGCAGACGAAAACGCCAAGGATCTCACGAAAAAGCTCATCGCGCAGGAGGCACACCTCGTCGGCGAAATGCGGCAGTATCTGTAAAGTTACTTTGCTTCACAAAGAAAAGGGACGCTTTCGCGTCCCTTTCTTGTATCTTACTTGTATCTTAAATGTATCTCTGCTGATTGACGTCGAACACGCCGCGCGTGGTCATGCGCAGCGTCGGGATGACGGTCAGCGCCATGAACGAAAGCGTCATAAACGGGTCGACGCCGCGGGAGACGCCAAGCGAGAACGCCTGCTCCTTGGCATTCTCCAAGTCGCGGTTGACGTCGACGAGCGGCGCTTCGCTCATCAGTCCCGCGATCTGGAGCTGCACCTCGCCGAGGACTTTCCCGCCGTCCATCACCACGATGCCGCCGCCGAGCTCGACCACGCGGTTGGCGGCCGCCGCCATGTCCGCCTCATTCGTACCGACGACGATGATGTTGTGGCTGTCGTGGGAGATGGAGGTCGCCACTGCGCCGGACTTGAGACCGTAGCCCTTGATGTAGCCGACGCCGATGTGGTTCGTCCCCTTATGGCGCTCGATGACCGCGATCTTGAGGATGTCGTCCTTGACGCTGATCCCGTCGGCAAATCCCGCGTCGGTGGTGACGATCTCGCCCGGGATCATGCCCAGCACGCCGCACGGGCGGCTCTCCGCAAAGTTTTCTGCGGTAAGCGGCGCGACGCGGAACGTATCGTGCGCGTGGCTGACGAGCTGCGGCTCGATCTGCGGGGCATCGAACGGCGCAACGGTCTTGCCGTCGTACGTCTTTCTACCCTCGCAGTAGGTCTCCAGCACGTTGAACACGTCAAAATTGTCGACCACGGCAAAGTCGGCGCGATAACCGGGCGCGATGGCACCGCGATCCTCAAGGTCGAAGTAGCGCGCGGCGTGATGGGACGCGCACTTGACGGCGATGATAGGATCGACGCCCGCCTTGATGGCGCGGCGGACGATATAGTCAATATGTCCCTTTTCCAAAAGGTCGCTCGGGTGCTTATCGTCCGTGCAGAACATACAGTACGTGTAATACTGCGGCGTGAGCAGCGGCAGCAGCGCGTCCAGATTGCGGGCGGCGGTGCCCTCGCGGATCATGATGTATTGACCGCGCCCGATCTTGGCAAGCGCGTCCTCCACAGTTGAGCACTCATGGTCGGAGTAGACGCCGGAGGCGATATAGGCGTTGAGCTCGTTTCCCGAAAGTCCGGGCGCGTGACCGTCGATCCGTCGGTGATGCGCCTGTGCCGCGACGATCTTTTCCACGACCTCACGATCGCCCGTATACACGCCGTAGGCGTTCATCATCTCAGCAAGCCCCTCGACGCGGTCGCGCCCGTAGAGCGGCTCGATGGCGCGGGCACCAAGCTCCGCGCCGGATTCGTCCAGCGGCGTCGCCGGTACGCAGGACGGAAGCATCACGCGCACGTCGATGGGCAATCCCTCCGTCGCCTGCAGAATGTACTCGATGCCGTCCGTCCCCATGACGTTGGCGATCTCGTGCGGATCGGTGACGACGGTGGTGGTGCCGTGCGGCAGAACGGCGCGGGCAAATTCCCTGGGAGAAACGAGCGAGCTTTCCAAATGAATATGTGCATCCACAAAGCCGGGCAGCACGATCTTCCCGCTCATATCGACCTCGACCTCGCCGCTGTAATTCTCGCCCATGCCGGCGATCAATCCGTCCGCCACGGCGATGTCGCCGTGACTGAGCCGATTGCAGAACACGTCCAGATACGTCGCGTTTTTGAGCACGAGATCGGCCTTGCACCGACCGGCCGCCACCGCGATCACATGGAGCTTTTTATCCAGCTTACGGTTGACCTTCTCCGTGTAGCTCTCGTTGTATGCCATGCGAAATTTCCTCCCTGTTCAAAATGGATACGTTTTGCCGTTCTTCGCCAAATTTTCCCATCTACAGTATAATCAAAAATGCCGCCGTTGTAAAGCGCGCAATCAAAGGCGCCGCGCGGAAAAATTTCTCTTGCAAGTTTGTTTTCTTTATGGTATAAGTATTCCTTAGTAAGACGCTGAGACGGAGAAGATAGCGAGGAACGCCCCACCAAGAGAGAGTCGGTCACCGGCTGAAAGCCGACTTGTCGGGCATCGCTTAGTTCGCTCCTGAGCGGCCGCGAGGAAATGCGCGGACGGTTTGCCTCCGTTATGGGGTATAAGTGCGTGCCGTATGGCACGAATACGGGTGGTACCGCGGAAGAAGTCTTTCGTCCCTGTTGAGGGAGGAAAGACTATTTTTTATGTAAACCTATCCGAAAAGGAGAGCAAATATGAAACAACAACTCGAAGCCATTCGCAAAAGTGCGCTCGACGCCATTCTTGCCGCCGAGCAGTCCGAGGAGCTGGAGGCTCTGCGCGTCCGCTACCTCGGCAAAAAGGGCGAGCTGACCGCCGTTTTAAAGCAGATGGGAGGTCTGTCCGCTGAGGAGCGTCCGGTCATCGGACAGCTCGCCAACGAGGTGAGAGCCAAGCTGGAAGCGACCATCGAGGAGCGCGGCAAGGCGCTCGCAGAAAAGGCGCGCGAGCTCAAAATGCGCGCTGAGACCGTGGACGTCACCATCCCCGGCACGCAGCCGAAGATCGGCAAGAAGCACCCGATGTATCAGGTGCTTGACGAGATCAAGGACATCTTCATCGGCATGGGCTTTGAAATTCTCGAGGACCGCGAGGTGGAGCTTGCCGAGTACAACTTCACCAAGCTCAACGTCGAGGAGGGACACCCCGCCCGCGAATGGAGCGACACGTTCTACTTTACCGACGACAGCAACATCCTCCTGCGCACGCAGACCTCCCCCATGCAGATCCACGCGATGGAGAGTAAGCAGCTCCCCATCCGCATCCTCGCTCCCGGCCGCGTGTACCGCAAGGACGAGGTGGACGCCACCCACTCCCCCATGTTCCACCAGATCGAGGGCATGGCGATCGACAAGAACATCACGATGGCAGACCTCAAGGGCACGCTCAATGAGGTCGTGCAGCAGCTCTACGGCGAGGGCACGGTCACGCGCTTCCGCCCCCATCACTTCCCGTTCACCGAGCCGAGCTGCGAGATGGACATTCAGTGCCACAAGTGCCACGGCGTCGGCTGCCCGACCTGCAAGGGCGAGGGCTGGATCGAGGTGCTGGGCGCGGGTATGATCCACCGGAAAGTCCTCGAGGGCTGCGGCATCGACTCCACGGTGTATTCCGGCTGGGCGTTCGGCATGGGCCTTGAGCGTCTGGCGCTCGGTCACTTCAAGATCAGCGACCTGCGTTTGATCTTTGAAAACGACGTCAGATTTTTGGAACAGTTCTAAGGAAAGGAGAGCAGAACAATGATTTTAAGCAGAAATTGGCTGAATGAATTTGTTGACCTGCACGATATTACGGACAAGCAGTTCAATGACGAAATGACGCTCTCCGGCTCCAAGGTCGAGACCATCGAGCGTCCCTGCGATGAAATTAAAAACGTGGTCGTTGGCAAAATCCTTGAGATGGTGCGCCACGAAAACTCCGACCATATGTGGGTCTGTCAGATCGACGTCGGTCAGGAAAAGCCGCTTCAGATCGTCACCGGCGCACAGAACCAGAAGGTCGGCGACCTTGTGGTCGTCTGCCTTGACAACTCCGACCTCCCCGGCGGCAAGCACATCACCGCCGGTGCGCTGCGCGGTGTGGAGAGCCTCGGTATGTGTTGCTCGTATAAGGAGCTTGGCATGACCGAGCACGACTGGCCCCTGAGCTTTGAAGACGGTCTGTTCGTTCTCCAGTCCGACCCCGACATCATGGCGATGAATCCCCAGCCGGGTGACGACATCAATAACTTCCTCGGCACGAACGATTCCATCGTCGAGTTTGAGATCACGCCCAACCGCCCTGACTGTCTCTCCGTCATCGGTCTTGCCCGTGAAGCAAGTGCGACGTTCAAGCGTCCGCTGAACCTCCACAAACCCATCGTCAAGGGCTGCGGCGGCAGCATCGCCGATCTCGTGGACATTGAGATCGAGGACGGCGACCTCTGCCCGCGCTACACCGCGCGCATGGTCAAAAACGTGAAGATCGCGCCGTCCCCCGCGTGGATGCGCGAGCGGCTTCGCAACAGCGGCGTGCGCCCGATCAACAACATCGTCGATATTACGAACTACGTCATGCTCGAATACGGTCAGCCGATGCACGCATTTGACTTTAGCTGCGTGGAAGGCGGCAAGATCGTCGTGCGTACCGCGCGCGAGGGCGAAGTCATTCAAACGCTCGACGGCAACGACCGCAAGCTGACGCCCAATATGCTCTGCATCTGCGACGAGAACAAGCCCGTGTGCGTCGCGGGCGTGATGGGCGGCGCGAACAGCGAGATCGTCGGCGACACGGCGATGGTGCTCTTCGAGAGCGCGAACTTCAACGGCGTTTCCGTTCGCCGCACGGCAAGCGCGCTCGGTATGCGCACCGATGCGTCCTCCCGCTATGAAAAGGGCCTCGACATGATGAACACCATCAAGGCGGTCGAGCGCGCCTGCGAGCTGGTCGAACTTCTCGGCTGCGGTGAGGTCGTCGACGGCGTGATGGACGTGATCGCCAAGGACAAGAACCCCACCGTCGTGAAGCTCGAGCCGGAGAAGATCAACAAGCTCCTCGGCACCGAGCTCGATGAGCCTCTCATGCGCGAGATTTTACTCTCCCTCGGCTTTGAGCTTGACGGTGACAAGATTATTGTCCCGAGCTGGCGCGGCGACGTGGAGCATTACTCCGACATCGCCGAGGAGGTCGCCCGCTTCTACGGCTACAACAAGATCCCCAACACGCTCATGCGCGGCGAAACCACGCGCGGCGGCTTCACCGAGGCGCAGACCTTTGACCGCAGCGTCGGCGCGGCTGCCCGCGCGCTCGGCTATGACGAGATCATCACCTATTCGTTCATCTCCCCGTCCTACTACGATAAGATCCGTATGCCCGAGGATTCCCCGCTGCGCAGGAGTCTCAAGATTTTGAACCCGCTCGGCGAGGACACCTCCATCATGCGCACGACGATCCTCCCCAGTATGCTCGAGATCGTCACGCGCAACTATAACTTCCGCAATAAGAGCGTACGGCTCTACGAGTTGGGCAAAATTTACCTGCCGCGCGAAGACGGTCTTGCCGACGAGCCGAAGTTCCTGTCACTCGGCGCTTACGGCGACGGCGCTGACTTCTTCAGCTTTAAGGGTACGATCGAAGCGCTGCTGCGCGAGCTGCGCATTTCCAACGTGACGGTTACCGCCTGCACGGACAACGCCTCCTATCATCCCGGCCGCTGCGCCAAGGTCTATGCCGGTGAGCGCGAGCTGGGCGTGTTCGGTCAGATCCACCCGAGCGTCGCCGCGAATTACGGGCTCGATGTCGAGGTCTACACCGCCGAGCTTTCGTTCGACGCGCTCTACGCGAGCAGAAGCGGCGTGCCCGTCTACCGGCCGCTGCCGAAGTTCCCCGCCGTCACGCGCGACCTCGCCGTCGTGTGCGACGAATCCGTCACGGTCGGCGCGCTGGAAGAGAGCATCCGCCGCGGCGCAAAGGGCTTCCTCAAGGGCGTTACGCTCTTTGACATCTATCGCGGCCCCGGTATCGCCGCGGGCAAAAAGAGCGTCGCATTCTCCCTCGTGCTCCGCGCGGACGACCGGAGTCTTACGAGCGAGGAAGCCGATGCCGACATGAAGAGCATCCTCGAAACGCTTGAAAAGGAACTCGACGCGCATCTGCGTTAAGAACCTCTCTATTGCCGAAAGGAGCAGTCTTATGGCTGCTCCTTTCGTTACGTTTCTGTTACAGTTGACAAAAACCGCTTTACTTTTTCCTTTTTGCGCTCTATACTGCAAATATGGCAAGGAGGGATGCTTTGTGGATGAATTTACCCGTAAGTTCAACGTGGTCAAGGAAAAGGACGACGAGATCCGTCATATCCTCACGACCGTTTACGCTGCGCTGGAGGACAAGGGCTACAACCCCATCAACCAGATTGTCGGCTATATCCTCTCGGAGGATCCCACCTATATCACCAACCACAACTCCGCGCGCACGCTGATCCGCAAGCTCGACCGCGACGAGCTGCTGCAGGTGCTTGTGCGCAGCTACCTCGGCAAATAAATTGTTTTTCAGAAAAGTCCCGACTGTCGAAAAAAGGCGGTCGGGACTTTTTGCGTTTTCTACGCGCCTCTTTGTTGACAACCCCCGCCAAAAATGGTATACTGCGAAAGGTTACAAATCGGTAACAAAAGGAGTGTAAAGACAATGGCAGACAATCAGCAGGGCCTCGTTTATCGCGGTCACCCGCTGCGCCGTGTGGAAAATCTCATCTACTACGGCTCGATGGCGGATAAATATATCATCATGATGCAGGCGCTCGACACGGAGCCGCTCAAGGATATCACCCTTGCCAAGCGCGTTTCCGTCCAGCTCCAGCTCACCGACCCCAACCTCAAATCCCGTGACCGCGTGGTGCGCTCCACGGAAAAGAGCAGCATGAACGAAGCGATGGAGTTCGCCTCCATCTGGCTTGAGCGTGCGCTGAGCGGAAAGATTTAACGCCTATGAAACAGTTACAGAAGAAAACGCTTGCCCTCGCGCTGGCCGCGGCGATGCTCTTTGCCATTCCCGCCAACGCCGCCGGCTCGATCGCCGAGCTTGTCACGCGTGCGTCAAACATCACCGCCGCCATGCAGGAGGAGCTTGCCGCTGTCGAGAAAGCAGAAAATGCTGCCGTGCAGAACACTTCCGCGCAGGAGGCCGCCAAGCCCGAAACCGCTGTGCAGGAAACCGGTAAACAGGGTATCATTACCGGCGGCACGATCAATGTGCGCAAAGGCCCCGGCACGGAGTATGACCGCATCACGCAGGTCGCCACCGGCAAGGTCGTCACGATTCTCGGCACGGAAAACGGCTGGTATCACATCCAGTTCGGCAGCACGACCGGCTACGTTCTCGGCGACTACCTGAGAGAATACGTACCCAGCGCCGCCTCTGCCGTCGGCGAACAGATCGTCCAGATGGCGATGCAGTATATGGGCGTGCGCTATCGCAGCGGCGGCAGCAGTCCCAACGGATTCGACTGCTCCGGCTTTACGATGTATCTCTTCGGGCAGCTCGGTTATTCCCTGCCTCACAGCGCCACCAGTCAGTACAAAAACTGCGGTACTTACGTTGCCAAGGCTGATCTGCAGCCGGGCGATCTCGTCTTTTTCTCCGATTCCTCCCACGCCATCGGTCACGTCGGCATCTACATCGGCAACGGCGAGATCATCCACGCGCGCTACAGTGTCGGCTGTGTAACGACCAACAGCCTGAGCATGAGTTATTATGTCAACCGGTACGTCGGCGCCAAGCGCATTGCGTAAAATTCAGCAAAAATGAGAAGGACTTCGCGCCCTTCTCTTTTTTTTCGACAGATTATTTGACAGGAGATCATCCAGTGAAACGTATCCTTACATTTCTTCTTGCCGCACTTCTGATGTTTTCCTGCACCGCCTGCGGAGAAAATGGCTTCATCGCATATCTGACCGGCAAATCCGCCGATGCGGAACCCGTTGTGCCGGCGGCAGAGACCGAAACGGTCGTCATCGGCGCGGAGGACGGCAGCTCCACCGAGGTTGAATACCTCCCCACCGTCCGCGTGGCGCTGCGGCCGGAGAGTGCCGGCTGGCCACAGATGCGCCTGTTGGACACGAGCGCCACCGTTTCTTATCAAGGCAGCATCTTCCAGCTCACCGGCCTTGACGATGTCGGCGGCTATTCGTACACGGTGCAGAGCATTGATGATCGCGGCGATTGTTGTGAGATACAGATGGAAAGTGTCAGTGGCGGCATGGTAGATAACCGACTTGATTCCGCCTCTGTCATGCTGCGCATTTTGGAAGAAGGCGAAGAAAATCCATGGGAGTGCTTTGGGATCCCCTATGCTCCCGCGGGGGAGATCGTCCATCAGAAGGACGAAAACAGCGATTTTCATCGGGACTGTCTCATTCTGGAGCAGACCGAGGACACGCTTTGCTTCGTAGCGGACGAGGGAAGAATTGACCGCGGTGTACCGGTCACCTTCCTCATTTGCATCCGCTTATATGACGGCTATTTCCTTGAAGCCCGCGCCGAGCACACGCTTTTGAATGTGAGCACAGGCTATTTGTCGGAAACCGACCCCTACCGCGATGAGACGCTGCGTGAACCGCTGCGGAAGGTGGTAGAGGATCTGCTGCGCGGCGCCACAGTCATCCTCCAACCCACACCGGAGGACGCGGCAAAGCTGCTGCCGCATGAGTTGCAGCTTTGGAACGGCAACAAACAGCTTTCAAAGGAGCCGCTCCTCACCCTGCCGTGCAGCGAGATCTTGCAGCTTGGCTACGGAGATGACCAACGCAGCATCGTGCGCTTTTGCTCCATTGACGCTGACGGTAAACCTGTCATCATCACGATGACGCATATCGCCCGTATGCAGTTTGACGAGATCGAGACCGCGCAGACAAAGGCTTGGCTCGACGCATATAAAGCAAACAAAAAATCACCCGATCCGGCGATGAGCGCCTACCTCGGTGTGGACGCCGTTCCCGTGGACGGCGGCTGGATGCTAAATCTCGGCACAGTTCCGGATAAAGATGACTATACAATACAGCAGCCAATGTGTGTCTATCTCACGATGGAGAGCGAAAACTGACAAGCGACACAGTAAAGAGGTCAGCCCTTACGGGTTG
>JAZLIU010000033.1:0-2047 GCA_045617565.1 Oscillospiraceae bacterium | reverse complement strand
TCAACCACGGCTTTCGGCGTCAGAACACCGGTTCTGCCCACCTGCACCACGATGTCCACGACTTTGCTCGGTTTCTGCTCGGGCGGGTACTTGAACGCCACCGCCCAGCGCGGCACTTTCGACGTGGAGCCAAGCACTGTGCGGTCTGACAAGTCATTCAGCTTTACGACTGCGCCATCCATATCGAACGGCAAAAGCTCACGCTCCTCGCCGAGCCGCACGATCTCCGCTTTGCATTTTCCGATATTTCCCGAGCGGAAATACGGGATCACGTTAAATCCCTGTGACTTCATATAGTCAATGGTGTCCGTGTGCTTTTCAAAGGTCTTGCCCTCGGCTAATTGGAGGTTAAAAATGACGATATCGAGCTTCCGCTGCGCCGCAAGCGCCGCGTCCTTCTGCCGGAGCGACCCCGCCGCCGCATTGCGCGGATTGGCAAACAGCGGCTCTTCGTTGAGCTCCCGCTCTTCGTTGAGGGCGCGGAACACGGTCTTTGACATATAGACCTCGCCGCGCACGATGAGCTTTGAGAGCTTTTCCGGCAGCTCTTTCGGGATCATTTGGATCGTACGGAGATTTTCCGTCACGTCCTCGCCCACCTTGCCGTCTCCGCGCGTCGCTCCGCGATAAAATACGCCGTCGCGGTACTCCAGCGCCACGGAAAGTCCGTCCACCTTCGGCTCCACGCTGTACTCAACCTCTGTGAGCTGCTCGCGAAGACGCTGATCGAAATCCTCGACCTCCTCGGTCGAAAAGACGTCCTGCAGGCTCTCGAGCGGCACCTCGTGCGTCACGGGAGAAAACGCCGCGGAGACATGGCCGCCAACGTGCTGCGTCGGCGACGTGGGCACGATCTCCTCCGGATGCGCCTCCTCCAACTGTCTGAGCTCGCGCTGGAGCATATCGTATTCATAATCGGAGATCTCCGGCGCGTCCTGATCGTAATAGCGTTTGCTGTGATATTCGAGCGTTTCGCGCAATTCTTTGATGCGTTTCTTGTAGGACATGACATCCTCCCCTGTTATCCTTGGTTCATGATGTATTCTTCGGCGTTGTCCGCCATATTTTCGCCGTTGCTGAAATAGGTGTAGTTATCCGGCACCAGACCGACGATGACGGTTTCTGCGACGGCGTAGGTGTTCGAGACCTTGGTCATCGTGGAAAAGCCTGGCAGCAGAATGCTCACATACACGTCCACAACAAGGTAGATCTGGTGCTTGGTCTGGTTGATGCCCGCGGACGTAAACGCGTTTTCAAAGTGTGCGCTCGATGACCCCACCGACTGCATCCGCACGGAGATGAGCGGCCCTCTGCCCGCGAGCAGCGGCGTCCCCGTCAGCGTTCCGAGCGGGATGGACAGCTCGCGCGTCGTGACCTCCGAGAGCTTTTCCAAAATATCGGCAATGATGGCGGACTGTAGGCGGGTGAACTCCGCCATATTGCTCTTGACGGCGGTGATGTGCCCCTCATTGTCCTTTTCAAACGAAATGAGCCTGTCGTAATCCACGTCGCCGGAATAGATCGTCTCGTTCACCGCGGCGCTGACGATGCCGTTGACCGTGTTCGACACCCGCGCGGTGGCGAGCGAGGTCAAAATCGGCTTCAGGTGCATCGCCGCGACCAGTACAAGCGCGAAAAGCGCAAGTGAAAATGCGATGGCGGCAAATGTCCGTTTCTGCCGCTTTGTCAGTAGAGGGCGCATAGTTCGCTGCATAGTCCCACCTCATGGCAGGATATGCGCCGACAGCTTTTCCCTATGCCATTACAGCGCGTTCACCAGTTCTTTGAAGACCTTGCCGCGCTCCATGAAGTTGGCAAACTGGTCGAACGCCGCGCAGGCGGGCGAAAGCATCACAATGTCGCCGCGCTGCGAAAGCGCGTTTGCGGTCTCCACGCACTCACGCAAGCTGCCGCAGCGAACGATCTCCGGCGTTCCGTGGTAGTCTCCGCATTCCCGCACGGCACGCTCGATAGCGTCCGCAGTTGCGCCGCATAAAATGAGCAGCTTGACATGCCGTATAATTTCAGGCGCAAGTGGTGTAAAGGG
>JAZLIU010000032.1:0-4216 GCA_045617565.1 Oscillospiraceae bacterium | reverse complement strand
GCCTATTGGAGGTTCGTATTAATGTAAAGTCAGCGAGGGAAAAATACTGTTTTTACCGCTGTTTTTTGGCCAAACTTTACATTACTATTTGCTTTGCATAAATGTGTTTATGAAAAGCTTAGCATAATACCATCCAGCGGTTGCGCTTCGGAATCGCCGCTTTCGGATGGACGCCGAGCAGCTCCTGCGGAATGATGATCCCGTCATACAGTTTTTCGTTGTACTCCTTATCCCTGTTCAGTCCGGCATGAAAATACGGCTCTATCCGATAGAGCTGTATTTTTTTATCCCTGTGACGTACTTTAGCCGCTCTGACCGCTGCCGCCGCCATGCCGTCAAATTCGCCCCGTCCACCGACATAGAAGCTTGCCTCGTCAATATCGGCAAGATAGGTTTCAATCTCATCTTCCAAGCGTTCTTTCACCGTTGAAGGAAAAACAAATGAATGACCGATAAAAGTACAGATGTGCATTTTTTGCTCACGTCCTGTCATTCTATATGTAATTCCAATTATATCTACTACGGCAGGATATTTCAACAGTAATTGCTACTCTGACAGAATAAGATTAGAGGTAGAGCATAGTACAATTAGATGCGGAAGGTTGGTGACCGGGATGGAATTATGCGATTTTGGAAAACGTCTGGCACAGCTCCGTATGAACAAAGATGTTTCTGCACGGGATATGAGTCTGTCGCTTGGTCAGAGCGCTGGCTATATCAATAATATCGAGAACGGCGTAAATTTTCCGTCGATGACGTTGTTCTTCTATATCTGCGAGTATCTGGAAATCACACCGGGAGAATTCTTTGAAACACAAACGGAAAACCCCGTGAAGCTTTCTGAGCTGAATTCGGCTGCCAAGAACTTGAATGAGGAACAGTTGAGCCATCTGATTGCAATTGCAAAGGGTCTCCACTGATCGTAACAAAAGAAGCCGAGACCTCGAATCATCCCGTGGTCTTGGCTTCTTTTATTCGTTTATTGATAAATCAGATCATCGTTTACAGCTCCCGTTGCCCGCTGCCGGATGCTGTTCATCGCACCTACCCACGCCATTTGATCAATTGCCTTGAACTCTTGGGTGATACCCTCCTGCGCTGCCATCTGATTAACCAACTGATTAAACATTGTCTCTGCCTGCCGGTCAATCTCCCGGAGATAGCTGTCCAGCTTGCCGGAAATCAGCAGGCCGGAGTAAATGGCGTGCTTATGCTCGCAAAGGTATCTGCTGTGCCGCTGCCCCCAGATGCCGATGGGCTCCTGCTCAGGATTGTCCTCTCCGGCGATGAGGTAGTAGTCACCAACAAGCTCGTATTTCAGTCCGGTTCGCTCGTCTGTTATGTATTTCTCCATGCTCACACCCTCCCAAATCTTTTTCTGTTTAACCTTGCCATTTTGAGCAACATCCTGTCCACGTCGATGGGGTCGATGCCATCTGCGATCACCCGATTCCGCAGTCTGTTCAGGCTTAAAACGATGATACGCCGCTCATAGTCACTCAAGGTTACATATCTTTTTTCTTTCAACGAAACCATCTCCTTTGCTGTTGATGGCTTCATTGTAATGGAAAGAGTTTGAAAAGACGAATGTGCGGATAAAAAAAGCAAGGAACCTTGATTTTACTCAAGATTCCTTGCTTTTTGGTGCTTTATGCCACATCCGTAAGTGTTTTTTCAATTACTTCCTTATGTGGCTGTGGCTTTTGCCGTTCTCTTTTTTATTCGTTTTTCTCTTCTGTCCTGTTGCTTTTTCCTTCTTTTTCCCGTTTTTTGATGCGTCCGATGCGCCGCATGATCATCACGCCCACAAAGGCGCAGATCGCAGCGGAATAGTACATGGTCGTTCTGCCCGTCATCAGGCCGCGCACAAGGCTGCCGATCGAGAGCAGGAAGAATGCGGCGCAGAAGATCGGGTCGAGCCGCACACCGTTGAGCTTCAAAACGAGCCAGTTCTGGAATTTCACATACCACAGGGGCGGATCCTGTCTTCGTGCCATGACACTTTCCCTCTTTTCTTCTGTTCGGTTTGATACCGTCCGGCAGCTTTACCGACTCTATGATACCATTTCCCCGTGCCGCGGTCAAGCGGGGGATCGGGCGGGGGAAGTGAACAATCTCTGAATTCTGCAAAACCGCCCGTTTGGAAAACGGGCGGTTTTTGTTCAGCAGGTGCGTCCCAGTCCGTAGCAGTGCGTGACCGGATCGCGGAAGATCGGCAGTTCGGGCGTGCGGTAGGTAAAATACACGAACGCGAACAGCAGCAGCCACAGCACCACGAAGCCCACGATCTGCGCCCAGCCGCCGCGCAGCGCGCCGCGCGTGAGCAGGTAAAAACTGAGGAGAAATGCCAGCGCCGCGGCGACATAGAAGATTGCGATATTCACCCAGGCCGGCGTTTCGCCGAGTGCGCCGCTGGTCGTGTAGAACAGCACGGGGATGAGCACCAGCCCCACCGCCGCACCCGCGCCCTTGCAGGCGAAAAAGTTGCGAAACGGCTCGGCAAAGACGATGAACTGCACCATGGTGAAGGCGAAATACGGCATGAAAAAGATCTTCATGTGCTCCCATGTCGATTCGTTTACGCTCGAAAATGCCGCCACGACCGCATTGTCTCCGCTCCAACGGTAGAGAAATTGCAGCAGCGTCCCCACCAAACAAACGAACAGCGCGCCGACGATCTCCCAGCGCAGTAAATTTTTCCGCATTGTTCCCGCCCCTTTTCCGTAATCTGTCCTATTCTACGCAGAACGGGGGGCGCTTATACAAAAATTGAGCGGTGCTTTTTCTTATTCTTCGGTGGGTTTTTCATCGGCTGCACCGGCGGTTTCCTGCGTGGGAACCTCCGCGCTGCCCTCCGTCGCATTCTCCGCGGCAGCTTCCTCCGCGGCGGTTTCCTCTACTGTCTGCACGGGGACCTCCGCACAGCCCTCCGTGGCTTGCTCCGCAGGCGGCTCGATCTTCTCGCTCGTCATCGAAATGTGTCTGGCGGGCGCTTCGATCAGCTCCGGCTGGGAGGGACGGAAGCCGCTTTGCTCGACCTTGCGCGTGGAAGCATACGCCTCCTCGACCAGCGCGGGATCGCGACCCTCGAGGATGGCGACCATTTCGCCGCCGGTGATCGTTTCCTTTTCGAGCAGGTAGGCAACCACCTTGTCCATATCCTCGCGGTTTTCCTCGATGACCTTGACCGCGTCCTTGTAGCACACGTCGAGGATCGCCTTGACTTCCTTATCCATCGTCGCGGCGGTGTCCTGCGCGCAGTCGAGGCCGTAGCCGCCGTCGAGATACTGGTTGCGCACGCTGCCGAGCGCCATCATGCCGAACGCGTCGCTCATGCCGAACATGGCGACCATGTTGCGCGCGATCTGCGTCGCCTCCTGAATGTCCTGGCTCGCGCCATTGGTCATCGTGCTCAGCACCACTTCCTCCGCCGCGCGGCCGCCCATGGAGACGGCGATCTTCGCCATCAGCTCTTCCTTCGTGCGCAGATTCGTCTTGTCCTCCTCGGGCATGAGCAGCGTGTAGCCGAGACTGCCCTCCGTGTGCGGGACGATGGTGATCTTCTGCACCGGCTCGGCGTTTTTCTGCTTGTAGGCGACCATCGCGTGACCGACCTCGTGATAGGCAACGAGCTTCTTTTCAAACTCGGTGAGGACACTGTTCTTCTTCTCGCTGCCGGCGATAACGAACTCGAACGCGGCAAGCATATCCTCCTGCGTGACGAAGCGGCGGCCCTTACGCACGGCGCGAAGCGCTGCTTCGTTGGCGAGGTTGGCAAGATCCGCGCCCACGCAGCCCGCGGTGGCGAGGGCGACCTTCTTGAGGTCAACGTCCTCGGCGAGCTTGATGTTGCGCGTGTGGACCTCGAGCGTGGCAAGACGCCCCGCGAGGTTGGGACGGTCGATCGTGATGCGGCGGTCAAAGCGGCCGGGACGCAGCAGCGCCTTATCCAGCACCTCGGGGCGGTTGGTCGCGGCAAGGACGATGACGCCCTTGCTGGGGTCGAAGCCGTCCATCTCGGCAAGCTGCTGGTTGAGCGTTTGCTCACGCTCGTCCTTGCCGCCGAAGCGTCCGCCCTCGCGGGACTTACCGATGGTGTCGATCTCGTCGATGAAGATGATGCACGGCGCTACCTTGCTCGCTTCAGAAAACAGGTCGCGCACGCGGGACGCGCCCACGCCCACGAACATCTCCACAAAGTCGGAGCCGGAGATGG
>JAZLIU010000031.1:0-3902 GCA_045617565.1 Oscillospiraceae bacterium | reverse complement strand
CGCCCTCGGCGGCGGCAGCTATGTGGGACTTTGGTGTGAGGGAAGCGAAAGGAGAGAAAATGCTCAAAAAACTTTGGCATAGATTGCGGTTTTGGCTCATCGACCATGGGTTGATCGCGCAGAAAACGGTATTTTACATCGGCGGCAGCGACACGCTCCCGCCGCCGCTCGAGCGCGAGGAGGAGGCGAAGCTGATCGCGCGCATGGACAGCGGCGACCTCGCCGTTCGCCAGACGCTCATCGAGCACAATCTGCGCCTCGTCGCCTATATTGCGCGGCGATTTGAAAATACGGGCATCAACATCGAAGACCTCATCTCAATCGGCACGATCGGGCTCATCAAATCCATCAACACCTACCGCAGCGACCGAAATATCAAGCTCGCGACCTACGCCTCGCGCTGCATCGAGAATGAAATTCTCATGCACCTGCGCAAGACCGCCTCACAGAAAGCCGAGGTCAGCTTCGATGAGCCGCTCAACACCGACTGGGACGGCAACGAGCTGCTGCTTAGCGACATTCTCGGCACGGAGGATGATACCGTCCTGCGCCCGATTGAGGACGACGTGGATCGTCAGCTTTTGCGGCGTGCGCTTGCAAAACTAAACGAGCGCGAGCGGGAGATCATCACCCTGCGCTTCGGGCTCGGCGGCGGGGAGGAAAAAACGCAGAAGGAGGTCGCAGACATCATGGGCATCTCGCAGAGCTACATCTCGCGCCTGGAAAAACGCATCATCGCGCATTTGAAAAAAGAAATCATCAAAATGAGTTGACAAATCGGCACAAAACGGGTATGATTTGCGTCGGAAAAGCGAAGATGAGGAAGAGTATTCGCACTTGGATGCCGAGAGAGGGAACGGTCGGTGTAAGTTCCCGTGATAGGTGCGCAGAAGTCGCCTCGGAGTTGCCGGAGCAAAGGTAAAGCCGATTAAGCCGGACGGGAACTCCCGTTACAGAGTCACGAGTGTCGCGCCCTTGCGCGGAATTCAGGTGGTAACACGGACTTACGTTCGCCCTGAGCAAGTATGCTCAGGGCGATTTTTTTGCGAAAAGGGGAAGTTTGATGGAGTTCCATTTTACGACAGTTTACGACCGTGCGTGTCTGACCGCGATGGCAAAAGCGCTGCGCAAAACGGTGCGGCGCAGGCACAGCCGGCGGACAAATCTGTTCGGCTATCTGCTCATCGCGTTCGTTTTGCTGATGTGGCTGCCGATCTTTGCGGGGCGCAGGAGCGCCGATTTCGGCGATATCGTGTCGCTCATTGCGATTATTTTTGTAGCGGCTGTTTTGTGGAAAGAGGACAGCATCAACGCGCTTCTTGCGGGAAAGCGGATGCTGCCGACCTCGCGGAGGGCGGAGGCGACCTTTACGGAGACGGGTTACCGGAGCGTGACCGAAGCTGCGACGACCGAATGGACTTACGAAAACATGACGCTCGCTGCGATCTGCGACGTGGGCGACTACGTCGTGTTCGCGCTCAACAAGACCCTTGCGCAGGCGTATGACAAGCGGACGCTGACCGGCGGCAGCATTGATGAGTTTTACCGTTTTATCGAGGAAAAGACCGGAAAAACAGTGAAAAAAGCGGGGAGATGAGAGTGCTTTGAAATTTACCTTTGAGGGTAGCGCAGAGGAATTCAATGCTGCTACGATGGAAGAGGTGCTGCTGCGCCTGGTGCAGACGCGCGGGAGGCGCAACGCCGTCATCTGCCTGATCTGTCTTGCGCTCCTTGCGGTCGGGATCTGGAGCTTTTTTATGGGCAGCTCCAAACGATTCGCTATTTTCGGCGTTCTTGCGCTGCTGCTGTTTTTGTATCTGCGCCGCTCAAGCGCCGTTGCCGCGGGGCGGGCGCAGGAGACGATCCTGCATCTTTTGGAGGCGGAGAACGCGCAGAGCGAAGAGGAACGCGAGCGCATTTTTACCTACACGTTTGAGGACAGCGCCTGCACGATGAGCTCAAACGGTAAGATACTCGGTACCTGGGCGTGGACGAGCCTTGACCGCGTGGGCGAGGCGGACGGCGTGATCGCGCTCTGGCGCGTGGACGGCGAAGCGCACCAGTCCGTGCTGCCCATCCCGAAAAAGTGCCTGACCAACGGCACGCTCGACGAATTCCGCGCCTATCTCAACGGCTGGCTCGACGGGAAGAAGAGAGTCACCTATTACAAAATTCCCGCCTACCTCAGAGAGTTGTTAGATTAAAGCAATTTGCTTGGAAATAGGAGAAAAACAATGAAAGAATTACCGAAAGTGTATGATCCCCAGCAGGCCGAAAGCAAGATCTACAAAATGTGGGAGGATAACGACTGCTTCAAGGCTGAGCCCGATCCTGACAAGAAGCCGTTTTCCATCGTGATGCCGCCCCCCAACGTCACGGGCCAGCTCCACATGGGACACGCCATGGACGCGACGCTTCAGGACATCCTCACCCGCTTTAAGCGGATGCAGGGATATTCCGCGCTGTGGCTGCCCGGCACCGACCATGCCGGTATCGCCACGCAGATCAAGGTCGAAGAGGATCTTCGCGTCAACGAAGGGCTGACGCGCTACGATCTCGGCCGCGAGAAGTTCCTCCAGCGCGTGTGGCAGTGGAAGGAGAAATACGGCAACCGCATCGTCGAGCAGCAGAAGAAGATCGGCGCAAGCTGCGACTGGAGCCGTTCCCGCTTCACGATGGACGAGGGCTGCTCCCGCGCCGTGCGCGAGACGTTCTGCGAGCTGTACGACAAAGGTCTTATCTACAAGGGCAGCCGCATCATCAACTGGTGCCCGCACTGCCTGACGGCGCTTTCCGACGCTGAGGTCGAATATGCCGACAAGCCCGGTCATCTGTGGTACATCCGCTATCCGCTCACCGACGGCAGCGGCGACATCGTGGTCGCCACCACCCGTCCCGAAACGATGATGGGCGATACGGGCGTTGCGGTCAACCCCGAGGACGAGAAGTTCCAGCACCTCATCGGCAAGACCTGCATTCTGCCGATCATGAACCGCGAGATCCCCATCGTGGGCGACGAGTACTGCGAGATCGGCTTCGGTACGGGCGCGGTCAAGATGACGCCTGCGCACGACCCGAACGACTTTGAGGTCGGTCTTCGCCACAACCTTGAGGTCATCCGCGTCATTGCCGACGACGGTACGATCAATGAAAACGGCGGCAAGTACAACGGGATGGATCGCTACGAGTGCCGCAAGGCCATCGTCGCCGACCTTGAAGCCGAGGGTTACCTCGTCAAGACCGAGGACTATTCCCACAACGTCGGTACCTGCTACCGCTGCCACAACGACGTTGAGCCGCTCATTTCCGCGCAGTGGTTCGTCAAGATGGAGCCGCTCGCCAAGGAAGCCATCCGCGTCGTCAACGACGGCACGATCAAGTTCGTGCCCGAGCGCTTCACCAAGACCTACATCAACTGGATGGAAAACGTGCACGACTGGTGCATCTCCCGCCAGCTCTGGTGGGGCCATCAGATCCCAGCGTGGTACTGCGACGAGTGCGGTCACATCAACGTCAAGCGCGAAGACCCAAGCGAGTGCGAAAAGTGCGGCTGCAAGCACCTCACCCGCGAGGAAGATGTGCTGGACACCTGGTTCTCCTCCGCGCTCTGGCCGTTCAGCACGATGGGCTGGCCCAATCTCGAATCCGCCGACCTCAAGTACTGGTACCCGACCTCCGTCATGGTCACGGGCTACGACATCATCTTCTTCTGGGTTGCGCGCATGATCTTCTCCGGCATGGGGCAGATGAAGAAGGAACCGTTCAAGACCGTCTTCATCCACGGTCTCGTCCGCGACGACAAGGGCAGAAAGATGAGTAAGTCCCTCGGCAACGGCATCGATCCGCTCGAAATGGCGGAAAAGTACGGCGCGGATGCGCTGCGCTTCAACCTCATCACGGGC
>JAZLIU010000030.1:0-2513 GCA_045617565.1 Oscillospiraceae bacterium | reverse complement strand
TTCCCACGAGCGGCGGGAAATAGAAGTCGTTCGCCTCCTGCACGAAGTCAAAAAAGTGCGTGGGCAGGATCATCGCGGCAGGCGAATTGTCCACAAGAACAACGATCTTGCCCTCCATGATCTCCGCCGTCGCGGTGTCGGGGCGCTCGGTGTAGCGCACCTTGGGAAACGGGTTCCACCACTGCGGCTTCATCATCGACTCGGCGATGCTCTCCTGCGACATGGCGATGGAGCGGGCGTCGATCGCGTCGATCTTTTGCCGCACTTCCTCCAGAAGGTCGCGATCGACCTTGTTTTCCATATAGCAGAGCACCACGTCCGCACGGGACTTGTCGCTCACCTTATGTCCCTCGAGCGTGAGCTGCGGGTCGCGGATGCGGCGGCGCAGGAGCGCGGCGTGCGTCGTGAGCGTTTCGATGAAGCCGTCGTGCGCGCCGCGCAGCACCCTGCCGCTCGACGGCTCCTCCACGCTGCGGTCGGGAAAGCTCTTGGCGTCGATGAGCGCGCACTCTTCAAATCCCTCGACGAGCAGCAGCGTCTTGCCGAGAAAGACCGACGTGGTGATTTGCTCCATGTCGTTCTCCGCGCTCACCTCACCGAAGGTCACATAGCGCTCGATGAACTCCTGCATCGTGCGCGTCATCTTCGTGGAGGAAAGTGAGAGCCAGAAGCTGATCATGCGCTCGATGACCTCATCGTCACCGTAGCCGTCGACAAACCATATCTTCGCGCGGCGCTGCCCGATGATGAGGCCGCGCGTGATCATATCAAAACAGCGCTCGCTTCCGAGCAGTCCGTCGAGCCGCTGCACGTTTTCGTCAAAGTCATTTCCCAAATACTCCATATGCGCCTCCGGATAATTCGGGCAACACCGCACAATTATGCGGTTTTGCCTTCCATTTTCCGGTAGTATTTCCCACAGCGGGGTGGGCTATACAGAAAAAGGAAGCGGCGCAAGCCGCTTCCTTTATACTTCCTTATTGAAATAGCAGAACGTGTCATCCGCGCCGCTCTTTCTCATGCAGGAAGAGAGCATTTTGTACGAGCTTTCGTTTTCGTGGTAGCACTTAGCGACGATGTGCGCAAGTCCCAGCTTGTAAAGCCCCCAATCCGCAAGCGCGGCAAACGCCTCCGTGCCGTAGCCATGCCCCGCGTACTCCGGCGCAATGCGGCAGCCCTCCTCCGCACCGCCCCTGCCGTCAAAGCGGTAGAGCAGCACCTCGCCGATGCATTTCCCGTCAAGCCTCACGGCGAAGTTGACGGCGAGCTTGCGGGAAAAGTCGCTGTGCGCGACATTCAGGAAGTAGTCCTCCAAATCCTCTCCCTTCCAGTCCTTGCGGTAGTCGTAGCCCCACCACCTATTGCGCTCATCGTCGAGGCAGAGCGAATTATAGGCAGCCTTGTCCTCCTCCGTCAGCGCTGAGAGCGTCAGGCGCGGCGTGCGGATGGTCGGAATTTCATTCAGGTCGCGCAGCTCGTTTTCCACGGTGAAGCACAGTTCTTCGCCCAGCTCCGTCGGAAGATACTGGAGCTTGGAGGTGCGCAGGCCCTTGTCGCCCGCGTCGTCCTCGCGGTTGATCCACTCGATACCGTCCACGGCGAAGTGCCGCGCGAATTCCTGCACCGTCGTCGGATAGACGCCCTCGTAGCCGTAGAGTGCCTTTTCGATGTGGTCGACAAGCGTGTTGCCGCAGCGTTCGGCAAGGCAGAGCGAGATAAGCCGTCCGCCATCCTCCATACCGCCGACGCAGAAGTAGGGCTTCCCTGCGAGAGCGAGCATCTTTTTGGCAAGTGCCAGCTCGCCGCGCGCGCCCTGGGAGTCCTTGGTGAACACCGCCTCGTAATCCTGCCAAAACTGCTCGATGAGCGCCGTATCCCCCTTTCCCAACGCGCGGAAGCGTGCATCGGGATAGAGCTTGCGGAATTTGTTGACGTGATTGCGCTGGCCGCTGTAATGCCGGCCCGGAAAATCACGCAGATTTTCAGCGGCATAGAGATAGTCCCGCCATACGCGAGGGTTGGAAAAGCGCAGATACGGGTAGCGCGTGAAAAACCGCTCCCCCTTTTCTTTCGGCACGGCGGAAAAGCGCAGCGGTGTGCCTGTTTCCATGCAGTATTCCTCGATGGCGTCAAGCGCCGCGTCCTCGTCGCCATGCGCCCCGGGAACGGGGTACTCAAAGCCGGACACCCCTTCGACCGTGTTGCGCACGATCAGGCAGCCCGCGGCTTCTGCGTACTGCGGATGCAGCCATCCGCGCCACATCAGCTTGACAAGCGCGCTGTATTCGCACAAACGGTAGTTGCAGCTTTCGTAATAGCCGCGCAGCTTGGCAAGGTCGCGCTGCGTGACCGGTTTCAAGGTAAACATGGCTCTCTCTTTTCCTTTGTAATAGCTCTATTGTACCCCTTTTGGGAAAGGATACAACCCCATTTGCAAAATTACAGTTCCGGCACCACACGCTGCACGCAGACGATAAAGTTCTTGAGCGACTGCGGCGCGTCGGCGGTCGAGC
>JAZLIU010000029.1:0-3802 GCA_045617565.1 Oscillospiraceae bacterium | reverse complement strand
CGACCGCCTGACGGCGGGCTGTGTCGGCGTGCGCCGCACGACGGGACAGCACCCCGGCGGACTGGTTGTCGTGCCGGATGACCTCGACATTGAGGATTTCTGCCCTGTCCAGCACCCCGCGGACGATCCCGAGAGCGACACGATTACCACGCATTTTGAGTATCACTGCATGGAGGACAACCTCTTAAAGCTCGATATGCTCGGTCACGATGACCCTACGATGATCAAGATGATGGGCGACCTCACGGGCATGGACGCGCGCAAGGTGCCGCTCGACGATCCCGATACGATGAGCATTTTTACCTCGTCCAAGGTGCTCGGCTATGAGAATGACGAGGTGCTCGGTCCCACGGGCGCGGTCGCCATTCCGGAGTTCAACACGCGCTTTACGCGCCAGATGCTCGTCGATACCCAGCCGCAGGACTTCAATACGCTGCTGCGTCTCTCCGGCTTCTCACACGGCACGGACGTGTGGCTCGGCAATGCGAAAGACCTGATCCTTTCCGGCACGGCAAGCGTTCTGGAGACCGTCGGCTGCCGCGACGACATCATGCTCTACCTCATTTCGATGGGGCTTGAGCCGAAGATGAGCTTCAAGATCATGGAGGCGGTGCGCAAGGGCAAGGACAAAAAGGGCAAGGCGGACGACTGGCCCATGTGGGTGGAGCAGATGCACGAGCACGACGTGCCGGAGTGGTACATCGAGTCGCTCGCCAAGATCGGGTATCTCTTCCCGAAGGCGCACGCCGTCGCCTATGTGATGATGGCGTTTCGCATCGCGTGGTTCAAGGTGCATGAGCCGCTTGCGTTCTATGCGACGTATTTCTCCATCCGCGCAAAAGCATTTGACGCAGCCGAGTGCTGCAAGGGCGCGGACGACATCAAGCGCCGCATCCGCGAGATCGAGAACAACAAGGACGCGACCGCCGTCGAGCAGGATCTGATGACCACGCTCGAAGTTTGCTACGAATTCTGCATCCGCGGCTTCCACTTTGACACCATCGACATCTACCGCAGCGACGCGACGAAGTTCCTCATCACGGAAAACGGACTGCTCCCGCCGCTCACCTCCGTCCACGGGCTCGGCGAAGCCGCCGCGCTCGACACGGTGGAAAAGCGGAAAGGGAAGACCTTCACCTCCATCGAGGAGTTTTCCGAGTGCTGCAGCAAGCTCTCCAAAACGCATATCGAGCAGCTCAAGTCGCTCGGCGCGTTTGCCGGCATGGCGGACACCAGCCAGCTGACGCTGTTCTGATCGGAAATCTGCCCTGAAAACATAATTGCAACCGTCGGTTGCGGAATTGAAAACAGGTGTGTATGGAATTCTGCCGTCTGCTTTGCTATGCTCTTTGTGAAAGGAGGAAGACATGGCACTTTCTGAAAAACTATATGAGCTTCGGAAGAAAAGCGGCCTTTCACAGGAGCAGCTTGCAGAGCAATTAGGCGTTTCAAGACAGGCAATATCAAAATGGGAATCCGATAAAGCCGTTCCGGAAAGCGATACTCTTCTCACCATTAGCAGGTATTTCCATGTCACGCTGGACGATCTGCTCAAAGAGGAAAATCCGATTTCCGAATGGAAGGAAAAAGCGAATGACCGCCTGATGAAAAACGGCAGAAACGAAAAACGGATTTTCGGAATGGTATCCTGCATCGGCGGGATCGTCTGCCTCATTGCGTGGGGAATCATTTCCGTGTATATGCCTGCAGCGTCGGATCGGATCGGTGATTCATCCATGATTACCGTAGACGGAAACGGAATATTTCTTGTAATCTGCCTCCTTGCCATCATTGCCGGTGCGGTTTTGCTCCTGAAAGGTACATCCGACAAATGAGGAGGAGCGATATGAAAACCTTATCTGCGATCTTTTGGATTTTGGCAGTTATCCTGTCCGACGTGATGTGCGCGGTGGTCGCGTACAACTATTGCGATATGGTATGGGGCATCCGCTATGCCGGATACAGCGCACCGGCGTCGACGGCGTTTATACTGGCAATTCCGTATGGGATCGGCATCGCTGTGTGTGTCATTTTAGCGCTTTATTTCAAAAAGAAAAACGCATGACCGACGAACCATTTTCCAAACATAAAAAAATCACCGACTTGCGTCGGTGATTTTTTTGTGTGTATTTTGCGTCACAGTCCCAGCTCTACCGCTCGGCGAAGCCGTACCTTGCCGTCAAGAGCGGCGTCAATGGTCGCGATCAACTGCTCGCGATCCTGATTGAGCGTGCCGCCGAGCGGGAGATAGTTGGACGCGTGGTTGGAGCGGAAGATGCTGCCCTCGGCGTCGATATTCTCTAAGAACAGGCGCGTTTCGCGCAGCAGCTCGAGAGGTTCCATCAGCTTGAACTCGCCCGCATCGATCCAGTCGTGCAGGGGCGTTCCGGTATACACGCGCAGCGTGAGGAACGCGATGTAGTCCGGCTTCATCTGCGACACCGCTTTTGCGGTCTCTATGGCGTGGCGTTCCCAGTTGCCCTGCGAGCCCGCCATGCCGTTGATCGCGGTGACGGAGACGGCGATTCCCGCGTCCTTGGCGCGGATGGTCTGCGCGACGGTTTCCGCCGCCGTGACACCCTTGTTGTATTTGGCAAGGAGTTCCTCATCGCCGGTTTCCAGACCGATATACACGATGCCGAGTCCGCGCTCGCGCAGCGTGCGCAGCTCTTCATCCGTCTTACCCTTGAGCGCTTTGGTGCTGGCGTATGCCGCCACGCGCTTGCACTCGGGGAAGTACTGGCGGATATAATCGAGTACGGTGAGAAGATAGTCCATCGGCAGCACGAGCGCGTCGCCATCGGCAAGGAAAATTTTCTCGATATAGCGGCTGTAGGAGCGCGCCTCGGCGAGGTCGGAGAGCACCTGCTCGATGGGGTTGATGGAGAATTTCTTGTCCTTATACATGATGCAGAACGCGCACTTGTTGTGGCTGCATCCGAGCGTACACTGGACGATCAGACTGTGCGCCTCGCTGGGGGGACGGTAAACGCTTCCGGAATAATGCATGGAATTTCTCCTTACTTAACTTACTTTTCGGCCTTGACCTTGATCCAGAGCTCGGCGAGCTTGGTCTGGAGCGTGCGGTTGTCGTGGAACATTTCGTCGGTTGCCCAACCGCTGCGGGGGAGATAGGCTTCGTTCTCGGCATAGTCGCCCTCGGACATCTCCTTGAGGACTTCCGCGTTCGGGGAGGCGTAGCCGACGGTCTGCGTGTTGTCCATAGCTGCGTCATAAGTGAGGGTGTAGTTGATGAACTCATGCGCGAGCTTGGGATTTTCGGCGTTTGCGGGAATGACCATCGCGTCGCACCAGATATTTGCGCCCTCGTCGGGCATGAAGAAGCTCATGTCCACGTTCTCGTCGAGAATGACGACCGCGTCGCCGGAGTAGACGAAGGCGATATCCTTATAGCCCGCCATCATGGAGTCGATGACTTCGTCAGTGACGTAGACGGGCTCCATCGTGTTGTTCATCTCACGCAGCCAGTTGTAGGCTTCTTCGATCTCGGCATCATTGTCGGTGTTCATGGAGTAGCCCAGCGCCTTGAACGCCATCATGGACGAGTCGCGCTCGGAGTCGTAGACGTAGATGCGGCCGGCAAAATCCTTGTTGCGCAGGATGTCCCAGCCCTCCTTGGCGATGACATCGGGATCGACGTTCTCGTGGTTATACACAAGGCCGGTGCTGCCCCAGAAGTAGGGGATGGACCAGGTGTTGTCGGGGTCGTAGTCCATGCCCTGCACCTCATCGGCGAAGTCGGAGGCCAAGCGGTCTTAGGAAGACAACTGTGGTACCCAAC
>JAZLIU010000028.1:0-4499 GCA_045617565.1 Oscillospiraceae bacterium | reverse complement strand
CACGAGCATCATCACCATCACCATGATGAGGACGACGAGCACGAGCATCATCATCACCACGATCACGACGACGATGAACACGAGGAGCACGAGCATCATCACCACCATCACCACGACGGTGAGGAGTGTGACGATCCCGAGTGCGAGTGCCACCACCATCACCACCACGCCGATGACGTGTTTGACTCCTGGGGCAAGGAGACGCCCAAGATGTTCTCGGAGGACGAGCTTGCACGCATCCTCACCGCGCTCGATTCCGCTAAGTACGGCAAGATCCTGCGCGCCAAGGGCATCGTGAACGGCACGGACGGCTGGCTGGAATTCGACTACGTCCCCGAGGAGCACGAGGTGCGCGCAGGTCACGCGGACTACACGGGTCGTCTCTGCGTCATCGGCGCGGAGCTCCGCGAGCACGAGCTTGCCGAGCTGTTCGGCGTGTAATTTCGATAAAAGGAAACGATACGATGGATATTCCCGTTTATCTGGTCGCCGGTTTTCTCGACGCCGGCAAGACAAATTTTATCAACGGCATCCTCGAGGACGGTTTCGCCCGCGAGGATAAGACGCTTCTCATCTGCTGCGAAGAGGGTGATGAGGAGTACGAAAAGGCGGCGCTCGACAACGTGACCGTCGTGACCGTGGACGACGAGGATGACTTGACGCTTGCCTACTGCCGAGAGCTTGAGAAGAAGTACAAGCCCAAGCAGGTACTCATCGAGTACAACGGTATGTGGCAGATGGAAAAGCTCTACCGCGACGTGCTGCCCGCCAACTGGGTGCTCTATCAGATCATGACCTTTGTCTATGCGCCGACATTCGAGATGTACGTCAAGAACATGGGGCAGCTCATGATGGAGAAGGTCACGAACGCGGATATGCTGGTCTTTAACCGCTGCACGGACGAGCTGAAAGCCGCGCTTCGCGCGCGCAATCTGCGCATGGTCAACCGCCGCGCGGACATCTATCTCGAGGACAACGACGGCAACAGTGAGGACTACCTCACCGGCGACGAGTGCCCGTTCGACATGACGCCGGAGATCATCGACATTCCCGACGACGATTACGGTGTGTGGTACGTCGACGCGATGGACAACCCCGATCGCTGGGACGGCAAAAAAGTCCATATGAAGCTCATCATGTGCCACTCCAAGAAGTTTCCCGGTGTGCATTGCCCCGGCCGCTTCGTGATGACCTGCTGCGAAAACGACATCCAGTTTGTCGGTATCGTCGCCAAGGGTGACAGTCAGAAGGCGTACAAAAACCGCGACTGGGTGGAGGTCACCGCCATGGTCAAAAAGGAGAATTTCGAAGCCTACCAGGGCGACGGCCCCGTGCTGTATATCGAGAAGATCACCACCACGAGCAAGCCTAAGCAGGAAGTCGTCACATTCTGAAAACGCGAAAAGAGGAAGCCAAATGGCTTCCTCTTTTTTGTGCAGACGGTTATTTCTTTTTCTTCGTGCCCGGTTTTGCCTTCGGCTTTGCCCAGCCTGCCTTGCGGACGAGCTTTTTCGGCTTGTCCGCTTCCTTTTTGGCTTCCGGCTTTGCCGTTGTTTTCGTGGCGGGTTTTGCCGCGGTGCGCCTTTTCGGCGCGCTGTCGCCGCGCGGCGCCTTGCGGTCATCCAGCGGCTTCGTGCTGCCGTACGGCTTCACAAGGCACTTCGGGCCGTTTCCGATCAGGTCCTCTCTGCCCGCTTTTTGCAGCGCCTCGATCACGAGCTTTTTAAGCTCCGGACGGAACCATTGCAGCAACGCACGCTGCAAGGCTTTCCCGTGCGGGTCTGTTTCGGCGAACACCGGCGACATATCGCGCGGGTCGATGCCCGTGTAGTACATACAGGTCGAGAGCGTGCCGGGCGTGGGATAGAAGTCCTGCACCTGCTCGGGGCGATGCCCGCTCTCGTGTAGGAATTCTGCGAGCTTGACCGCGTCCTGCAAGGTACAGCCCGGGTGCGAGGACATAAGGTACGGCACAAGATACTGCTCCCTGCCGTTTTTCTCGTTGACCTTCTGATACTTCGCCCAGAACTTTTCAAACACGTCGAAATGCGGCTTTCCCATGTAATCGAGCACGTCCGCCACGCAATGCTCCGGCGCGACCTTGAGCTGACCGGAGATGTGGTACTTGACGAGGTCGGAGAGAAATCCGCTGCCCTTGTCCTCCATCAGATAGTCGTAGCGGATGCCGCTGCGGACAAATACCTTTTTGACGCCCGAGATTTTCCGCACGCGGCGCAGAAGCTCCAGATACTCCGAGTGGTCGGGGTCGAGATTTTTGCAGGGGTGCGGGGCGAGACAGTTTTTATTTTTGCACATACCGTGCTCTAATTGTCCCTTGCAGCTCGTGTGGCGGAAGTTTGCGCTGGGGCCGCCGACGTCGTGGACGTAGCCCTTGAACTTGGGATCGCGCGTGAAGCCCTCGACCTCGCGCACGACGGATTCGATGCTGCGGGACGTGATCATGCGCCCCTGATGGAACGCGAGCGAGCAGAAGTTGCACCCGCCGAAGCAACCGCGGTTGTGCGTGACGGAAAAACGCACCTCCTCGATGGCGGCGACGCCGCCGAGGGCGTCGTACATCGGGTGCACCTCGCGCATATAGGGAAGCTCGGCGACGAAGTCCAGCTCCTTGCGCGAAAGCGGCATCGCAGGCGGATTGACCACCAGAATGTCCTTACCGTGCCGTTGCGTGAGCGCTCTTCCCCGAATGGGATCGTGCTCCTCGTATTCGAGCTTGGTGGAGCGCGCATAGGCGCGTTTGTCGGCGCAGACCGCCTCGTAGGACGGACATTCGACGGCTTCATACTTGCACGCGGCTTCGTCGCGCGTGATGAACGCTGTGCCGCGCACGTCGGTGATGTCGCCCACCTTTTCCCCGTTCGCAAGACGCCGCGCGATCTCGCGCGTGGCGTATTCGCCCATGCCGTAGGCGAGCAGATCCGCCTGCGCGTCGAAAATGAGCGCACGGCGCACCTTATCGTCCCAGTAGTCGTAGTGCGCGAAGCGGCGCAGGCTCGCTTCAAGGCCGCCCACGACGATGGGAATGTCGCCAAACGCCTCGCGGGCGCGGTTTGCGTACACGATGGTCGGGCGATCGGGGCGCAGCCCCATGCGGTTGCCGGGGGAATATAAGTCCTGCGTGCGGCGCTTTTTCGCCGCCGTATAGTGCGCGACCATCGAGTCGATGTTGCCGCCGCCGATGAGCACGCCGTAACGCGGTTTTCCCATCGCGCGGAACGCATCCGCGCTGTGCCAGTCCGGCTGGGCGAGCACGGCGATGCGGTAGCCCTCCGCCTCCAGCACACGCGCGATGATTGCCGTGCCGAAGCTCGGATGGTCGATGTAGGCGTCCGCCGTGACGACGAGGAAGTCGTAATAGTACCACTCCCGCGCGCGCATATCCTCTTGTGAAACCGGCAAAAATGCCTTTACGAACTCTTTCATTTCGTCAATTTCTCGTTTTCTTTGATTGCATCCTGTAATTTTTTCAGACGATATTCCTCTTTGTATCCGAAATATTTGGTCAATACGACGCTTTTCCCCGTTTCCCGCGCGGCGGTGAAACCGTACTGCTGCGCGCGTTTGAGGCCGACGGCGTTGCTTTTCGCTATTTCGCATAAGAGCGTATCGCAACCGCGGCGGCGCGCGTAGGACGCCGCCTGTCCGACGAGCTGGATGCCGATCCCCTTGCCGCGCTCGTTCTCCGTGAGCCAGTATTCTTCGATCTGCGCGACGCCGTTCTCGCACGTTCCGACGCTCACCGCGCCGATGATTTTCCCCTCGCGGTACACGTCGAAATGTCCGTCCGCACCGGAGGGCAGGTAATAAATGCCCGGCTCGAGACCGCCCTTGTTCTTGATCCACGCCTGCCGGCCGAGCGTATGCAGATCGTCCGGCAGATGCGAGGCATCGTTGTAATAGACGACGCGGATGCCATTTTCGTCACATTCGAGCTTTGTGACGGCGGTGTTTTCCGCGTGGCCCGTGCTGTCGATCTCATGGGTGGAAAGCCCCATCAGCGTGCCGGTGAGCGTGCGCAGCGCCATGCCGTGGCTGAATACCGCCACGGTGCGATCCGGATTTTCGGCGATGATCGTTTTGAGCGCGCGCAGCATACGCTCGCGCACATGGTCGATGCTCTCGCCGCCCGCGATATGCCACTTTTCGATGTCCGTGTTGAACCGCACGAGCTGCTCTTGCTCAAAGTAGCCGATCTGCGCCCAGGTCTGATCCTCCCACACGCCCACGCCGATCTCCCGCAGGTCGGGCAGTACGGTCAGCGGCAGACGATGCGAGATGGTGACAGACAGCGCAGTCGTCTGGGTGCGCGTGAGATCGCTGGAGTAGGCCGCGGCGATGGGCACGTTCTCAAAGCGCTTGGCAAGCGCCGCGATCTGGCGGTAGCCGCGGTCGGTGATGGTGGCGTCAAGATGGCCCTGCGCGCGGCGATAGAGGTTGCCCTCCGCCTCGGCGTGTCGAATGAGATAAACGGTGGTCAT
>JAZLIU010000027.1:0-2036 GCA_045617565.1 Oscillospiraceae bacterium | reverse complement strand
AGACGTTGTTCCAGATCTCGATGTAGCGGTCACAGTCGCAGCCGGGGCCGCAGGTCGGCTTGCCGCAGCCGTGCTCGATGCCGCGGTCATAGTAGACCTCGGAGCAGGGGCCGCAGGGACCCGCGCCATGCTCCCAGAAGTTGTCCGCCTTGCCGAGGCGGGTGATCTTGTCCGCGGGGATGCCGATATCCTTGTTCCAGATGTCGAACGCCTCGTCATCGTCGGTGTAGACGGAGGGATAGAGCTTGTCCGCCTCAAGACCGACGACGTCGGTGAGGAACTCCCAGCAGAACGGGATGGCGTCCTTTTTGAAGTAGTCGCCGAACGAGAAGTTGCCCAGCATCTCAAAATAGGTGCCGTGGCGGTCGGTCTTGCCGATGTTGTCGATGTCGGGCGTGCGGATGCACTTCTGGCAGGTGCAAACGCGCTTACGCGGCGGCTCCTCCTCGCCCTTGAACCAGGGCTTCATCGGCGCCATACCGGCGGGGATGAGCAAAAGGGACGGGTCGTCCTTCGGGATGAGCGGGAAGCTCGGAAGACGGAGATGCCCCTTGCTCTCAAAGTAGGATAAAAACATTTCGCGCAGCTCGTTTAAGCCGTAATAGGGATGTGCCATCGTGATTACTCCTTTATGTGAAAATTTTTGAATAACAATAAAAAAGACACCCCGCCCTGCATAGGGGCGAAGCGTCAGCTCCACGGTACCACCCTGATTATCTCCCTTGCGGGAGCGTCTTGGAGCCCCGTAACGGGGGCGAACCGTTCCGCTCGTCGCGGACTGCTCAAAAGCGGCTGCTTTCCGGCGTACACCGAGGGCTTGCACCGTCCCCTCTCGCTGTGGGCTTTTCCGAAAAGCTGACTTTCTCATCGCGTTTACCGTGCCTATTATATCTTCTTTTCGTGATTTGTCAACGAGAACTTGGGCAACACCCTTGCATTTTGGCAATCTCTATTATATACTGCTTGTGTTTCGGCAGATTTTGGCAGAAAAGAGGCGATTTTTTAATGAAAAAGTCCTATTCCGGCTATATTTATATCATTCTCTGCACGATCATCTTCAGTCTCGTCGAGGTCGCGCTCAAGATGGTCGCGGGTATGTTCCATCCGATGCAAATCACCGCGCTGCGCTGTTTCATCGGCGGTCTTGTCCCGCTGCCGTTTGCCATCCGCTCCATACGCGCGCACAAAGCCGCGCTGCATCCTGAGGACGTCCGCTTTTTTGCGCTGCAGGGACTGCTGTTCGTGTGCATTACTATGTCGCTTTATCAGCTGTCGGTCATCTACACCTCGGCGGCCATTGCCGCTATCATCTTTTCCTGCAACCCGATCTTTGTGACTGTCTTTGCCTACCTCATCCTTCATGAGCAGATTCAGAAAAACCATATTATCGCGCTTGTCATTGAGCTCATCGCCGTGCTCATCATCGTCGATCCCCTCCATACGGAGCTGAACCTGCTCGGCGTTACCTTCACGATTATCGCTGCAGTAGTTTTCTCCATTTACAGCGTATTAGGAAAGAAGCGCACGGTGCGCTTCGGCGGTATTGCCATAACATGCTTTTCCTCGCTTTTAGGTTCTGTGGAACTGATGCTCTTCCTGCTGTTTGGCCGCACCGATCTCGGGGTAAAAATCCTTTCCGCGGCACACCTTGACCTGTATTGCAATGTACCGCTGTTTATCGGTCTCCCCGCTGCGGCGATTCCGTGGCTCATCTATATCGGCGCGGTGAGCACCGGCTTCGGCTTCGTGTGCCATATGCTGGCAATGGAAAAAACGTCCGCGCAGGAGGCGTCTCTCATTTTCTTTTTCAAGCCGATGCTCGCGCCCATCTTCGCATTTCTCTTCCTCAAAGAAAAGCTCACGCTCAATATCATCATCGGCATCGTGTGCTTCCTCATCGGCTCCGGCATCGCGATCATCCCGGGACTGCTGGAACAGAAAAAGAAATTTCGGAATTTAAGATAAAAACAAGCTATCCCATTATGTTCAAAAGCCGACCGGACATATCGTCCGGAGGGGTGTTCGTGCGTGCGCTT
>JAZLIU010000026.1:0-9579 GCA_045617565.1 Oscillospiraceae bacterium | reverse complement strand
AATTCGCAGGACGAGCTGAAGCGACTCGACTACCGCATGCTGTGGGAGGACGACCTGCGCGCGTATCTGTGCGAATTGGACAAGACAAAGCCTGTCGTCTACTGCGGCGATCTCAACGTCGCGCACGAGGAGATCGACCTCAAGAACCCGAAAACCAACCACTTCAACCCCGGCTTTTCCGATCAGGAGCGCGGCAAGATGACGGAGCTTTTACAAAGCGGCTTTCTCGACACGTTCCGCACGCTCTATCCCGACCGCACGGACGCCTATTCGTGGTGGGGCTACCGTGCCGCCTCGCGCGAGCGGAACGTGGGGTGGAGGATCGACTACTTCATCACCTCCGAACGCTTCCGCGAGCGCATTTTCGATTCCTGCATTTTATCCGAGGTCACGGGCAGCGACCATTGCCCCGTGATGCTCGTTTTGAACGACTGAAAAAGAGGGTTTTCCTATGAGCAATTCCGGTATGCGCAACATGACCGAGGGCGGCGTTGCGCGCCATCTCGTCCTCTTTGCGCTGCCCATGTTCGCCGGCAGCGTTTTGCAGCAGCTCTACAACGTGGTGGACAGCTGGGTGGTGGGCAACTACGTCGGCGACGGGGCGCTTGCCGCCGTCGGCGCGTGCTACCCCGTGTCATTTCTCATCATCGCGCTCTTTATGGGGCTTTCGACGGGCGGCACGGTGGTCATCTCGCAGAATTTCGGCGCGGGCAAGATTCAAGAGGTGCGCGACGCGGTCGACACGCTCTACTCCGTCATCGTACTTGCCGCCGTGCCCGCGACGGTGCTGTTTCTGCTACTGGGCGTCACCATTCTCGCGCTTTTGCGCGTGGACGCGGCGTACAACGCGCAGGCGAAGATCTATCTGCTCATCGTCAGCGCGGGACTCATCGGCACCGTGGGCTACAACGCGAACGCGGGCATTTTGCAGGGACTTGGCGACAGCAAAACGCCGCTGCTGTTCCTCTCCATCGCCGCCGTGCTCAACACGGTGCTCGACCTTGTGAGCGTGCTGGTGCTGCAAATGGGCGTTGCGGGCGTCGCGCTTGCGACAGTCTTCGCACAGCTCGTTTCGTGGCTGTTCGGCATTTTCTACATCAACCGCAAGTATCCCGACCTTGCCATCCATCCGCTGCGCCTGCGCTGCAATAAGGCGCTGCTCAAAAGCATTCTGCGCATCGGGCTGCCCGCGGGCTTGCAGCAGGCGACGGTCGCGTTCGGCATGATCTTCTGCGTCGCCAAGATCAACTCCTTCGGCGAGGCGTACACTGCCAGCTACAACGTCGGCAACAAGATCGACAACTTCGCGTGGCTCGCCATCCAGTCGCTCTCCGTCGCGGTCACGTCGTTCGTGGGGCAGAACGTCGGCGCGGGGAAGTATGACAGGGCGAAACGCGGTATCCGCACGGTCATCGTGCTCGTGCTCGCGTGCTGCGCGTTTTTCATGGCGATCATCATTCCTTTCCGCCACGAGATCGTCGGCTTCTTCTCCAAGAGTCCCGCGACCATCGCGGCGGGCGGGGAGTACCTGTGGTTCGTGATGTGGGGCTACCCGATGCTGGCGGTGATGTTTTGCCTCAATAACGCCATGCGCGGCGCGGGCGAGAGCTTTTTCCCCATGGTCTGCACGATCGTCAGCATGATCGTCACGAGGCTGCCCATCATCTACTACATCGCCGACCATTACGGGCCGCACTATATGTACCTGTCCTATGACATCGGCTGGGTGATCGGCTTTGTCGCGGTGCTGGTTTACTACTTCTCCGGGCGGTGGAAAAGGCATGGGAGCATTGCGGAGCAATAACGCTATGCGCCTGCGGGCGCAGGGACAGCGCGGACGCTCCGCGTCCTGCTGTCAGACAAAAGGGGTACTTTCTTTTCGCAAAAAGAAAGTACCCCTTTTGAAACCCGAAAGAAAAGGCTTTTTGTTCCGCAGATTTGCCGTTGCGTGCAATCGTCAACTGCCTGTAGTGGGTTATTATCGACACCTTGTTTCGCATCGCCGACCGCTGCCGCTGCCGCGGTGCGGGACAGAACAGCTAAAAACGAAAGCAGCGGGCAAATGCCAGCTGCTTTTATTTGTTGTACTTTATGATGTCGGAAATTTCGCAGTCCAATAAGGTGCAAAGTGCGTCAAGCGTGTTTGTGGAAACAGACTCTCCGGCTTTCATGCGCCGAATGGTCGAGCTGCTGATATTGCCCTTGACCTGCAAGGTGTACGTTGTTGCTTTTTTCCGTTTCATGGTTTCCCACAGCGGGTCATAGCAAATCATCGACAGCACCTCCGTTCCTCATTGACATATCTCTATTATTGCCTATAATGGAGATAAATCGTTATAGGCAATACTGCCTATGTCGGAGGTGTGTTATATTGGATTATAAAGAATTATACGTTTTAATGGTCGATGCCTCGGAGCGTGCCATTGAAGAAATTGAAAAGCAGAACTTCGGCACAGCAAAGGAAATTCTGATTGCCGCCGAGCAGAAGTGCGAAGAAATTTTCATTTCCGCACCGCAGCAGCGCCAGCGGTGATAGACGCAGAATGTGTCGTCAAGCACCAACCGCATTTTGCCGTGGCAAAATAGGCGTTGTGTCTACCGTCCTTGTCGCTGCATCGGCAAGTTGGGGTGCATTGATTACGGCGCACCGTCCAAAGCCTTTTCTTTCCGGGTTCAAAGGGTGTACTTTCTTTTTGCGAAAAGAAAGTACATCTTTTGCTCGGCGGCAGGGGCGAAGCCCCGCGGCGCCGCCGCACACCGCAGTGTGCGGAATACTCCTTTTGCGAAAAGGCGAAAAGATACAAAAAGAAGGACTGTCTTTCGACAGCCCTTCTCGTTTTTGTTTTACTGCTTCGTGCGGTCATACGACACGACGACGCGGCGGTTCGGCTCGGTGCCGATGGAGAACGTCGTGACAAACGGCGTGTCCTGCAGCGCGGTGTGGATGACGTGGCGCTCGTAGGCGTTCATCGGCTCGAGCGTGACGTTGCGGCGGTACTTCGTGACCTTGCCCGCGACCTTCTGGGCGAGACGCTCTAAGCTCTGCTCGCGCTTTTCGCGGTAATTCTCCGCGTCGATCTGCACGCGGACGCGGTTTCTCTCGCTGCCGTGGTTGATCGCGTAGTTGGTGAGCTGCTGGATGGCGTCGAGCGTTTCGCCGCGGCGGCCGATCAGTGCGCCGAGCTTGTCGCCGTCGAGAATGACCTTGTAGCGGCCCTTTTCTGCCTCGTAGACCTTGACGTCTGCGGCGGCGTCCATGTGCTCGAGGAGGCCGGTGAGGAACGAGCGCACCTGCTCGGACTTCTCGTCATGCACCTCTTCGCCGAGGTCGACGGGCGCTTTGACCGGTTCGGTCTTTTCGACCGTTTCACGGCGCTCGGGTCTTTCCCGACGCTCGGACTTTTCCTTTGCGGGGGCTTCTTTCTTCTGCAAAATTTCGGGCTGGAAGATGACGGGCTTTTTCGCGCTTTGCGGCTTTTCCTCCGCTTTCGGCTCTTCCTTGGGCTCGGGCATCCCGTCGTCATAGCTCACGCGCACCGTGGCGGGCGTGCCGCCGAAGCCGAGGAAGCCGGCCTTTGCGCGCGCAACGATCTCAACGGAGACCTCGTCGCGGTCCATGGCGAGCTGCTCGAGCGCGCGTGCGATCGCTTCTTCCTCCGTCTTGCCCGATACGTCAATATATTTGATCATATCAAACTCCTAATATTTCCTGATTATTCACCGTAATGGTCCGCGCTGAACGAGCGGCCGCGGGCATAGGGGCGGTCGCCGATGCGGCCGTTCTCCGTGGTGGATTTCTTGTCCTTGTTTCTCTCTTTCTCCGCCTGCTTTTCCGCGCGCTTTTCCTTCAGCGTCTTCTGCGTGTTCTTCTCTTCCTCCCACTTTCTCTGCTGCTCGCGGGCGGCTTGCATCTTCTGCACGCGCGCCTCGCGCTTGGCGCGCTCCTTGTCGCTCTCTTCCTTATCCATGGCGTTCTTGAAATACTTGTTGAGGAAGAAGTCCTGGATGGTCTGGAACACGCTGTTGGCGATCCAGTAAATGCCGAGTGCCGCGGGCATGGTGAAGCCGATCCACAGCGACAGCAGCGGCATCATGTACATCATGGACTTGCTGGTGCGTGCGGCGGCATCGTCGCCCTCGGCGCTGTTGCTGGCGGCCATGGCGACCTTGGACTGGTAGAAGCTCAGAACGGCGGAGACGATGGGGATGAGCACCACGCCGATGATGGGCCAGCCGCCGGTGAAGAATTCTTTCCAGACGTTGCCGGGCATGACCGTGAGGTCAAGGCCGAGGAAGCTGTAGTTCATGGGGAAGATGCCCTCGAACTTGCCCTGGAACTGGGCGAAATTCTCGCTCATGAACTTCACGAGGTTGATCTCCTCGTAGAATGAGGCACGGCCGGCCTCTTCGGCGACGTAGCCGAGGGACGCGGCAAGCGTGCGGATGGCATCCGCCGTTTCCGTTTTGAGCAGCATGAAGCGCGTGATCGGCTGGCGGATGATGGAATAGAGCGCGAGCAGAATGGGCAGCGGCAGGAACGACCACAGGCAGCCGCTCATGGGATTGATGCCCTCCTGCGCGTACAGGAGCTGAAGCTCCTCGTTCATCTTCTGCTGGTTGTTGGCGTATTTCTTCTGGATCTCTTTCATCTTGGGCTGGAAACGACCCATTTTGACCATGCTCTTCTTGCTCTTGAGCTGGAACGGAAGCAGCACGATCTTCACCACGAGGGTGAAGAGGATCAGCGCGACGCCGTAAGAGCCGGTCGTCGTATAAAACGCGCGCAGCAGCCAGGCAAAGGGAACGCAAATGTAGTAGCCGATGGTTGCAAACATCGTTCGGTTTCCTCCGTGTTTTGTTTTTTCTTGTTACGGAACGGGGTCGTAGATCTTTCCGCCTCTGTAAAACGGGTGGCAGCGCAAAAGTCTTTTTAACGTCAGCCATCCGCCCTTGAGCGCGCCGTATTTCTCAATGGCCTGGAGTGCGTACTCCGAGCACGTCGGAATAAATCGGCAGCAGGGCGAGCGCAGGGGCGAAATGTTTTTGCGGTAAAAGCGCACGAGGGCGAGCATCAGGTGCTTCATGGCTCTTTCTCCAGAAGCGCCAGCTTTTCACACACGCGAAGATAGTCTTTCGTCAGCTCCCGATAGGTTGCTCTGACGGCGCGGGAGCGGGCGACGAGGATGACGTCGTACCCCTGCTTCATCTCCGGCTGAGAGAGCCGGAAGATTTCGCGCAGGCGGCGGCGGACGCGATTGCGGATCACAGCGTGTCCGATCTTCGCGCTCACGGTGACGCCCAGGCGGTTATTTTCCCGCCGGTTGGGGCGGCAGTAGACCACAAGGCAGGGCGAAACGCCGGATTTTCCCTTGGCGTAAATCCGGCGGAACTCGTAATTTTCCTTGACGGTCGTTGCACGCTTCACGCCAACATCTCTCCGTTATCGCTGTACTGATGATGTTCCCTGCGTTCTTCGCCCTTGTCTCCTCGGGTGAAAAACGCCTCTAAGGGACGGCACTGAAAACCCCTCTTTCAGCATCCGTCCCTCGTATTCTTTATCTGCGCAATACCACTTGTCTGCCTTAGTGGGTCAGACGGGCACGACCGCGGGCGCGGCGGCGGGCAAGGACCTTGCGGCCGTTGGCGGTCGCCATTCTCTTGCGGAAGCCGTGCTCCTTGGAGCGCTGGAGCTTCTTGGGCTGATAGGTGCGAGAAGTAGCCATTTCGTTTTACCTCCTATAAAGAATACCGGCGGTTTTTCAAGCCGCACTTACTCGACGGCGGGTGAGTTCCCCCACTCCCGCAGTTGATAAAATAAGGCGCCGCCTTACGCGGCGCAGGGGATATTATACCTTATTGTGCCGTTTTCTGTCAACCAAAATTTCCGCTCTTTTTTTCTTTCCAAGAAGCTGTATCCGCCCGCAGCTTCGACCACAAGACCTTGTGCTTTCTCCCCCGTCCGCGCCCGCCGTTTTGCCTGTAGAAAATATCTTCTTTATATTTAGAATAGGTATTGCTTTTTCCCCGCAATTCTGTTAAAATTTATTTGGGAATTTCTCGGCTTTTAGCCGTTGACGTTTTTTCTTATGAAAGGAGAATGAATTTGAACTCTGTTGCAGATATCTGGAAGCTGGTGCTCGATAAACTGCGCGCCACGCTCTCCGCGACGACGATCGCGACCTGGTTTGACGAGACGCAGGCCGCCGCGATGCGAAATAAGACCTTTTACCTCTACTGCCCCAGCGATTTTAAGCGAAACTCCATCGAGTCGCTGTATATGGATCAGATCAAGGACGCGCTGCGGGACATCTTTTCCTCCGATTTCGAGGTGAAGTTCCTCTCCGCCGCCGAATTTGAAGCGCTCGGCACGGGCGAAGTCAAAAAACCGACCTCGCTGCTCGACTCCGGCGACTTCACGTTCGACACCTTCGTCGTGGGCGACTCCAACAAGCTCGCCTATGCCGCGGCGCGCGCGGTGGCCGACGCCCCGGCGGAGCATTACAATCCGCTTTTTATCTACGGCGACTCCGGCCTTGGCAAAACGCACCTTATTTACGCCGTGGCGCACGCGATCCGCGCAAAAAATCCGACCGCGAAGATTGCCTACGTCAAGGGCGACGATCTGACGAACGAGCTGGTCGCCGCCATTCAGTCGGGCCCTGCCAAGACCGCCGAAATGCGCGAAAAATACCGTCAGGCAGACCTGCTGCTCGTGGACGACGTGCAGTTCATCGCCGGCAGAAAGCAGACGCAGGAGGAATTTTTCCATACGTTCAACACGCTCTATGAGTCCAAGCGCCAGATCGTGCTCACTTCGGATCGTCCGCCGCGCGAAATGTCGCTGCTTGACGACCGTTTAAAAACCCGCTTTGAGTGGGGTTTGCTTGTCGACGTGCAGGCGCCGGACTTCGAAACGCGCCTTGCCATCATCAAGAATAAGGCTGCACAATGGGGCACCGTCATCGACGACGACATTGCCAATTACATCGCTGAAAACGTCACCTCCAACGTCCGCCAGCTCGAGGGTACGATGAACAAGATCCTCGCCTACCGCGATCTCGTCGGCAAGGAGATGGACGAGGAGTCTGCCAATCGCGCCGTGCGCGACATGATGAAAAAGAGCAACGACTATGCGCCCACCGCCGCCATGATCATTACCGAGGTGTCGCGTTATTTCGGACTGGAAGAGGACATCATCAAAGGCCCGTCCCGCGCACGCGAGGCGGTCAACGCGCGTCAGGCGGCGATGTACCTTGTCCGCCGTATGACGAATTTCTCAACGCCCGAGATCGGCCGCGAGTTCGGTGACCGCGACCATACCACCGTGCTGCATTCTCTCGAGCAGATCGAAAAGAAGATCAAACAGGACGATGTGTTCGCGCAGACCATCCGCGAGCTGACCATCAATATCAACTCTAAAAACTGATGCGCTTTTCCACAAAATAAACAACCTGTTATTTTATGATGGCGCTCTCTTTTTTATTCCACCGTTTTCTGTTGAAAACCGTCTTTCTTTTCCACAATGCCCTCTTGAAAACTTTTTCTTGTTTTTAAAGCCTTTCACCCGCTTTTCCACATTTTTCACGCTCTACGTCTATTATGACTAAAAAAATCAAATCTTTCTTTTCAAAAAACATTTTTTCATCAGATAGAAAGGAAATACGCCATGAAATTTTCCTGTGAGAAACTGAATCTGCAAAGCGCCATCTCGACGGCCTCCCGTGCCGTTGCCGCAAAAAGCTCCATTCCCGCGCTGGAGGGTCTTCTTCTGACCGCGCAGGGCGGCAAATTGACCGTGTGCGGCTACAATATGCAGACCGGCATCCGCACCCGCTTTGAAGCCGACGTTGCCGAGGAGGGCGAGCTGGTGCTTAACGCGCGCTTGTTCGGCGACATTATCCGCCGCATGCCGGACGATGTGATCACGTTCTCGTCCGATGAAAAGATGCTTGTCCATCTCTCCTGCGGCGACGCGGATTTCGACATTTCGGCGCTCTCCGCGTCCGATTTTCCCGATCTTCCCGAGGTCGAAGAAAAGTACAGCGTATCACTGCCGGAAAAGACGCTCAAATCCATGATCCAGCAGACGAGCTTCGCCGTGTCCACGAACGAGGCACGCCCTGTGCACATGGGTTCGCTGTTTGAAATCTCCGACGCGGGGCTGACGGTCGTTTCCGTGGACGGGTTCCGTTTGGCGCTGAGAAAAGAGCCGCTGGAAAAAATCGAGGGCGGCGCGTTCTCCTTCGTCGCGCCCGGCACCGCGCTCAACGAGGTCGAGAAGATCTGCGAGGACATCGACGAGCTTTTGACCATCACGCTCGGTCAACGTCACATTCTGTTTGAAGTCGGCGAAACGGAGCTGATCTGCCGCCGGCTTGAGGGCGAATTCCTCGATTATAAGAACGCCATCCCGCGCCGCAATCCCATTTCGCTCGTAGCCGATACGCGGGCAATGTTAGAGAGCCTTGAGCGCGTGAGCGTCGTCATCAGCGAGAAGCTCAAGAGCCCCGTGCGCTGCGTGTTTGAAAGTGACCGCGTGCTGCTCTCGGCTAAGACCGCCAGCGGCGACGCAAAGGACGTCTGCCGGATCGTTGGCGACGGCAACGGGCTTGAGATCGGCTTTAACAACAAATATCTGATGGACGCGCTGCGCTACGCGCCCGCGGACAGCGTCAAGATCGAGCTCAACACCGGCATTTCTCCCGCCATCATCGTGCCTGTGGACGGCGAGGAAAGCTTCCTTTACATGGTGCTGCCCGTGCGCCTGAAGGCGAACTGAGAAAAAATTGCGCAAACGCTGAAGAAAAGTCGAAAAAACAGTCTTTTTGTGCCTGAGGCGCAGGAGAATTTCTATGAAAACCATCACCATCACAACGGAATTTATCAAGCTGCAGGACCTGCTGAAATTTGCCTCCCTCGTCTCGACCGGCGGCGAAGCGAAGATCGTCATTTTGGATGAGGAAGTGCGCGTCAACGGCGAAATCTGCACGCAGCGGGGCAAAAAAATTCGCCCCGGCGATAAAGTAGAGTTTCGCGGCGAAGTGCTGACAGTCAGCTATGAGAATTGACCGTCTGACGCTGCAAAATTTCAGAAATTACGCCGAGCAAGCCATCGACTTTGCGCCCGACTGCAACGTCATCGTCGGCGAGAACGCGCAGGGCAAGACCAATCTGCTCGAAGCCATCGCGTATCTCTCCTGCGGCAAGTCCGCGCGCGCAAGACGCGATAGCGACCTGATTTCGTTCGGACAAACGGAGTGCGCGTTGCGTGGATCGATCTTTTCGCGCGAGCGGGAATTTGCCGTCGAGATTCTGCTCTCCGCGGGAAAACGCCGCAAAATGAGCATCAACAAGGTGCCGTGCAAACGCGCGAGCGAGCTTTCGGGCGTGCTCGGAACGGTGTTTTTCTGCCCCGAGGACCTGCTGCTCATCCGCGCCGGCGCGGCGGCACGGCGGCGGTTTATGGACGCCGCGCTCTGCCAGCTCCGAGCGCGTTATGAAGAGGCGCTTGCCGACTATAACCGCGCCTACGAGCACAAGACACGCATTTTGCGCGATAGCGAAACCTATCCCGCACTG